>JADYYU010000273.1 GCA_020853515.1 Chitinophagaceae bacterium
ATGCATGGGCATCCCAGTCCCCCGGCCCCTATAATCAGCACTTTTGCCTGCTGCAGTAAATGCTGGGCCCGATCACCAAAAGCTGGTAATTTGAGTTGTGTTTGATATCTGCTTTCGAATTCATTCATGTTGATGATCAATCAGCCACCTGAAAAGGGCGGTAGTAAAGCGATTTCATCACCCGCCTCCACTGACTTATTTTCGTTGCTTATTTTCTTATTGATGGCCACCGAAAATTTCAGCGCGGCCACATCGGGATATTCTTTTCCTAGCTCCCTTAACAGGGTATCTGTATCAGGGACCTGTTTGAAAAATATTTCACTGCAGCCGGCTTTTTGTGCCAGCATACCAAACAGTAAGATTTTTATTTTTTCAGCCATTGTTTTGCAAGGAGCAGGTCTGCGGGAGAGTTTACGTTAAAAAATAAGTGAGGGTTTTTATGAAGCATTTCAGTACTGTCGACAAAGTTAGTGTCAAAATGATTAAAATAATCAGTCAGTTTTGTTGTTCCGCTGATCAGTAATTCACGCCATTTTATTTTACATTGTTTTTTATAAACGGCAAAGAGGGGTTCCACAAATTGACCGTTTTTACAGACACTGACTTCATGGTACTGCGCTTTGTCTGCAAGTGCCTGCACCGCATCGTTACTAATAAAGGGCATGTCGCAACTGCAGATAAATACCAGGGATCGTACCGTATGCTGAAGGGCCGTATCGATCCCTGCTGCGGGGCCTCTGCCGGCATAATGGTCCGGCAATACAGGTAAGCCAAACTGTTGATAACGCCTATCGGCGCTGATAATATGGATTTGGTCTGTGAGGTTGCGCAACGCATCAATCGTATGTGAAATGACCGGCTTTTCATTGAGCAATAGGAGCCCTTTATCTTCGCCCATCCGTTTACTTTGGCCACCGGCCAGCAGGTAAACTGCAAATGCTTCACTCATATCAGAATCAGTTTAAAGGATGCAATCAGCAATACAACCGACAGGAGTATTTTGAGCACTGGGGTATTCCATTTTTTTGCCCCGTAATACGAGCCGATCAGCCCACCCAGGGTGGCAGACGTGATCATAATGAACATATCCGGTTGCCACCGGATTCCTTTTTGAATTTGTGCGGTCAGCCCGCTCATCGAGTTGACAAAAATAAAAAGGGCGCTGACGCAGGCTGCTTCTTTAATTTTACTCCATCGCATCAGCAGCAATAAGGGGGTTAAAATAATACCTCCGCCAATACCGATCAGGCCTGACAAAAAACCGATACCACCACCGGTTGCCAGCAAAGAAACATTCGAAGGTCTGTTCGTTTCTTTTTCTTCATGTGAAGGCAGTAAAAAACGGAAAGAGGATACCAAAAGTACCACTCCTAAAATTCGCTTGTACAAATGATCTTCAATCGTTATCATGCCACCCAGATAGGCGCAGGGCACTGATGCGATAGCCAGTATAATGAACAGTCGTCTGTTAAAATAGCCGCCGCGATAAAACTGGATAAATGCAATAATGGCCACGATACAGTTCAGAATCAGTGCTACCGGTTTGGCATCCTGCAGGTTCACGCCAATAATACCCATCAGCGCCAGATAGCCACTGGCACCTCCATGGCCCACCGATGCATACAGCAGGGCTGCAATGAATATGAGGGGGAACAGGTAATCTGGAATCTGAATCATGAAAAAGGCAGTAAATATACTTTTACCGGATCATTTATTTTAATCATCGTGGTTTCAGCGTCTATTTCTATCAGTACATCGGCAACGGCGTAGGTATTCATTTTGTATGATTCCTGATCAGAGAGGATCTGCACGCCCTGGCCGCTTATTTTTCCTTTCAAAAAATGAGTCAGTCCGGCCTTTTTTTCAAAATTATTCAGAGCAGGCAATGTCAGGGTCGGCAGATCTTTCTGCAAAAAACCGCTCATTGCCCGGATACAGGGATAAACGTACTGATAAAAGCAAGTCAGTACAGAGGCTGGATTGCCCGGTAAGCCAAATACCAGCGTTTGATCTTTTTTTCCTGCATAGAGAGGTTTGCCTGGTTTCTGCTTTACTTTGTGAAATAGTTGCTCGACGCCGTTGGTTTGCATGGCCGGAATCACAAAATCGTAATCGCCGACGGACACACCGCCGGTAACCAGCAGCAGATCACAAGATAGCAAGGCTTTTCTGATTAAGTCCGCCAGTGCGGCTTCCTCATCATCGACCCAGATTATCTCTGCGGGCTGAATATGCATTTGCATCAATATGTGATGTAAAGCAAATGAATTGCTCTCATAAACCTGACCGCTCAGGATAGCTTGTCCGGGAGGTACCAGTTCTTTACCGGTATTGATAATGATGATACGGGGCTTTTGTAAAACGGCTGCATGGCTTATGCCTAAGCCTGCCAGCAGACCTGTAGCTGCAGCGTTTACGGCGCTTCCTTTTGTAAGTACAAGTTGTCCTTTTTTCGTTTGTGAACCGCGCTTGCGGATATTCATGCCTTTGCTGAGAGGTCCGCCAATGATCCGGATGTTATTCCCTTCCTTTTGCACCCACTCCTGCTGAATGACAGTGTTAACACCGTCGGGTATTTTGGCCCCAGTAAAAATTCGGATCGCGGCATCTTTTTGCAGTTTATTCGCCGGCTTGACATCGCCTGTTTGAGCAACTCCATCGAGCGAAAAAACATCCGGAATTATATTTTCTTCTAAAAAAATGCCATAACCGTCCATCGCAGCCTGCTCCCATTCCGGAAAGTCGATGGGGGCGTAAATGTCATCCGCTGTTGCATATCCATAAACTTCCTTGAGCGGCAAAATAATACCAGAAAGTTGTTTTGTACCAACCTGTATGAATTTTTTGGCGTCTTTTACATCGATCATGTCAGAGTATTGTCATTTTATACAATGTTAAAAAAAATCTAACAATATTTTGAGCATAATTCAATAAAAGTTATAATTTTAGTCCTTTAAAAGCATACCACTATGTTAACAGATCTACAAAAATTACTTCAGAAGAAGTCTTTTTACCTCTTAATCGCTGCATTTTTATGTTTTGCTGGTCAATCGCAGGCGCAAATTTTCTGGACAGAGAATTTTACAGTTCCGGGCTGGACGATGAACGTCCCAACGGGAGTCAATGATCTGGATGCCAACTTTTTTGACATTTCTGATGCTGAAGGTGGTGGTATCACGCCGAATCTGGGAGCACCCGGAAGCTGCGGCGTAGCCTTGAACGGAAATAATACCCTGTTTGTGACCAGTACGCTGGCTGGCGGCGGTGCGGCATATAACTCCGGCGGCTTCTGCGGCCTGGGCATTTGCGTGACTACCAATGTACGATCAGAATCTCCTGTCATTAATTGTACCGGAAAAGTGAATATCACCATCGATTTTAATTATATCGAGAATGGGGACGGTGCTCTTGATGATGCTGTCATGTGGTATTTTGACGGTGTGTCGTGGTCAGTGCTGAGCAATATGCCCAAGACATTGACTGGTTGTGCAGGTCAGGGTTTATGGACCTCACATTCTGTGTTGCTGCCCGCTTCGGCTAATAATAATCCAAATGTAAAAATAGGTTTTGGATGGACAAATAATGATGACGGTTTAGGTACTGACCCTTCTTTTGCTGTGGATGATATCACTGCCAGCACACCGGTAGGAGGTAGTTTAAGTACAGATCCAATTGCAATTCTTACTTACTGCTCATGTGCCACACTGAATGTTAATTATACGGCTACTGCACCGATATTGGCCGGTAACGTATTTACAGCGCAGCTTTCAGATCCAAGCGGGAACTTTGCAGCTCCAGTGACGATCGGTACACTTGTCGGTAATGCCGCTAATGGCACTATAGCGTGTACAATTCCTTGTAATACTTCAAATGGCACGGCTTACAGAATCAGGGTGATCAGCTCTAATCCGCCACTGACTGGCTCAGATAATGGTGCAGATATAACAATTAATACCACGCCGCAGGTTGTTATCAATCATGTAACAGTCAACTGCGTAGATACCCTGACGGCTATTGCCACAGGCGGCGGAATCGGCGGTCCTGCTAATGGTACAAAATATTATATCACTGATCAGGCTCCTTGGGGACAGCCGGATAATGTGAATGCAATGAATGACGTATTTGGAATTGGAGGATGGACGCAGGCTAATTTTTCTGCCGTTGCGGCCTCTATTTTTGTGCCAGGTACACAATTTGTTTTTATAGATGGTTCAGATGCCAATGCGATTGCCATGAATACTTTTATGACTGCTAATCAGGCTCTGATAGAAAACTGGGTGAACGCCGGCGGCAGGCTTTTCCTCAATTCAGCACCTAATCAGGGTGGTAATATGAACTGGGGCTTTGGTGGTGTAACTTTAGATTATAACGGCGGACAGGCTAATGTCGCTGCTGTTGTGCCTGGTCATCCTATTTACATTGGGCCATTTGTGCCAATCACCACAAGTTTTAGCGGTAATAACTTCTCTCATGCCCGCATAGTGGGTGGAGGTACTACTTCATTACTGGAAGGTTTTGGTGATGTCGTATTAAGTAGCAAACCCTGGGGTACGGGATTGGTCATGTTTGGAGGGATGACAACGCCTTTTTATCACCTGCCTTTGATCGAAGCCCATAATTTCCGCAGAAATATTTTGTCCTATGCTTCCGGTGCTGCTATCGCTGTTGCCTATACTTATTTATGGCAACCAACAGGAGCTACTACGCAGACGATCGTACCGATAGTTTCCGGTATTTATACTGTAACCGTTTCTAATAATGGTTGCACAGGTACAGCTACTGTCAATGTAAATGTGAGTCCGCCGCCAACTGTGACAGCCAATGCAAACCCTGCATCTGTTTGTCCGGGTAATACTACCATTCTTACCGGTGGTGGTAATGCGGTGAGCTATTCATGGTCGGGTGGTGTGGTTGACGGTGTGCCTTTTGCACCTGCAGCGACCGGTACTTATACCGTGACCGGAACTGGCGCTAACGGATGCACTGCTACATCTACTGTAACTGTAACTGTGAACGGCAATTTGCTGATTTCTGTCAGTGCGACATCTCCCGGAGTTTGTGCCGGTGGCCCTGATACCCTTACAGCAAGCGGCGCCACTACCTATGTTTGGCAGCCGGGCGGAATGGTAGGAGCGAACATTATTGTGAATCCTGTAGCCACAACTACTTACACCGTCACCGGTTCAAACGGACCTAACTGTACCGGAAGTACCGTATTTACCGTAATGGTGAATGGTATCCAATCTCTGGTGATTACTATGTCAGGTACTCCTTGTAACGATACTCTCACTGCTGTTGCCGTAGGTACGGGCGGTGGTGGTGGTGTGCCGGTGGGCGACAAATACTATATAACTGATGTCGTTCCATGGGGACAACCTAACAACGTCAATGAAATGAATACTGTTTTTGGAGCAGGTAACTGGATACAGGCTAACTTTTCAACACCACCTGCAACTATATTTGTGCCGGGCACCCAGTTTGTATTTATCGAGGGTGGAGATGGCAACGGTATTGGATGTACCAACTATATGAATGCAAATATTGCGCTCATAGAAGCCTGGGTGAATGCCGGAGGACGCTTATTTCTCAATGCAGCACCGAATAACGGTGGTGTCCAAACCTGGGGTTTTGGAGGAACAAGTCTCAATTATCAAAATTTGATTCCGGTGGCAGGTAATGCAAATCCGGCTGTGCAAATGACTAACATGGCGCATCCGATTAATTTAGGACCCTACTTGCCGGTCGATCCTACAGGTACCTACTCGGGGAATTACTTTGCGCATGCCGATGTAGTCGGTGGTGGAACCACTGTACTACACGATTTTTTCAATCCTGCAATTTCAGTATGTTCTGAAAAAACATGGGGTACTGGTCTTGTAATGTTTGGAGGTATGACTACCACTAACTGGCATAATCAGATTCTTCCGCTTGTGAATCAACATGCAGTCAACCTGAGAATGAATATGTTATTTTATGTGGCCGGTTCACCACTTCCTGTACCACCTATCACTTATATGTGGCAGCCGGGTAATGTGGCCGGACAGGTCTTTGTACCGCCAGCGACTGGTATTTACACAGTAACGGCCACTATCAATGGTTGTACCTCAACAGCGACTTTTAATTTTACATTGAATACGCCTCCGGTAATGACCGCAACGGCTGCTCCTGCAACAATTTGCCCGGGTGGTAATGTAGTAATGACTGTAAGCGGAGCTGCAACGTATGTGTGGCAACCTGGTGGACTCACCGGACCTACACAGAATATCAACCCGATGGCTACCACTACCTATACCATTACAGGTACATCAGCCGCAGGTTGCACCTCTACTACAACATTAACAGTGACTGTTACAAATAATTTACCGGTAAATGCAATCGCAGCGCCAAATTCCATCTGTCTCGGCGGCGTATCAACACTTACAGCTTCCGGTGCCGTGAATTATAACTGGATGCCGGGTAATCTGAACGGTGCTGCACAAAATGTAAGTCCCGCTGTAACAACAACTTATACTGTAACGGGCTCTGATCCAAATGGTTGCACAGGTATTACGACAGTGATGGTTTCTGTGGTGCAACCACCGAATGTAACGATCACAGCCGCACCTGCAGGTCCGGTGTGCATTGGAGATCCGCTGACACTGACCGCAAATGGTGCTCTATCCTATGTGTGGACCGGTGGAATAGTGAACGGTGCTCCCTACTATCCGGTTGCAAATGCTACCTATACTGTAACAGGCTCAAACAATAATGGTTGTAATGCTACGGCCACCATCACGGTAACAGTAGTCACTCCGCAGGCTCCCAATGTTAATATCGTTTCAAGTCCGGCACCGACTTACGTTGGTCAGTTTGCAACTATAAGCGCAATTGTTCCTGGTTATGTTCCAAATTATATTTTGAATTGGTACCGAAACAATGCCTTCTTCACCAGCACGGTGAGCCCGGCTAATTCGGTATCTTATATACCGAATGCACTTTCAGATTCTATCTACGCTTATATGGTGGCCGTCGGTTGCTATGATCCTGACAGCGTTCGTTCAAACGGAATTGCACCACGGACACCACTTAGCCTGAATGATGTGGAAGCACCGGAGGGGTTTGTGATGTATCCTAATCCCAGCAGTAATATTGTTAATATCGACGGAACGATTGCCGGCGACGAAATGGTCTTGACAGATGTAATCGGACAAACGATCCTTCGTAAGACCTTTAAAGACAGTAAAATTGAAACCATCAATATTGAGCCACTGGCAAGTGGAATCTATTATGCTAAATTTATGAGACAGCAAAAAAGCTGGGTCGTAAAAGTTAAAAAAGAGTAGTTTAGTTTTTTAAAATAGTAAAAGAGGTTGCCGCTTAGCAGCCTCTTTTTTTTGCTATCTATTGAATGATCTTTTTTTCGATGTAAACGTTTAAGCCTCGTGGCTGTTAAGGCTGAAATAACCTGAAACAGAAACGCAAGCTGCAGACTAACATTAATATCTGTTGCAAATTTCAGAACGTTCACAAGCCTAAATTTGCGATTCCTGTGTTGTTTTATTACTTTGCAACATGCATAATCTTCGCTCACAATTTTTATTGAATCCGGATATTACCTATCTCAATTTTGGTTCCTTTGGAGCTTGTCCCAAACCGGTTTTTGACGACTATATACGTTGGCAGTATTTGCTTGAATCGGAGCCGGTACAATTCATAGCGTATGACGGATTGCGCTATTTACAGCAGTCGCGTGAGGCCTTAGGTCAATATATTAATTGTAATCCGGAAGATCTGGTACTGGTCACCAATCCATCTTACGCCGTCAATATTATTGCGAAAAGTTTTCCGCTGCAGGCAGGTGATGAAGTACTGACAACCAGTATTGAGTATGGTGCCTGCGACAGAACGTGGCAGTATTACTGCAACAAGGCCGGTGCGCATTACCGGCAGCATGAAATTAAGTTGCCTGTTAGATCTCAGGAAGACCTGACAGATTCATTTTTTAAAGCGGTGACTGAACGCACTAAACTTATTTTTATCAGCCACATCAGCAGTAGTACAGCACTCAAACTGCCTGTAAATGAGATTTGCAAACGAGCAGCCGCACTGGGCATAGTCACTTTTGTTGATGGAGCACATGCGCCGGGACAGGTGCAGCTTGATCTTAGTATGATGAACGCCGATATTTATACCGGAGCTTGTCACAAGTGGATGATGACTCCCAAAGGCTGTTCTTTTTTATTTGTAAAAAAATCACTTCAAGATTTGTTTGACCCTCTGGTTATCAGTTGGGGCTATCAGGCTGCTATGCCTGGCCCTTCCCGGTTTATTGATTACCATCAGTTACAAGGTACCCGCGACTTTTCGGCGATGTTAACGATACCGGCAGCCCTGAAATTTATGAATGAGCATGGTTGGTGGGATGTTGCCTCAGCATGCAGTCAAATGGTCATGGACAATGCATTGCGATTTTGCACTTTAATGAATGCTGAGCCGCTTAGTCCCGTGCATCCAGATTATGTCGGACAACTTTACAGCGTGCAAATTAATTGTGATGAACCTGAAAAGCTGCAGCGACATTTATTTGAACATTATCAGATTGAGATTCCGGTAATGCGTCATGGCGACCGCATTTTTATACGATATTCAATCAATGCTTTTAATCAGCAGCATGATCTGGACAAATTATATTTCGCTTTGCAGGAAATACTGACAGAAGGAAAGTTGCTGAAGACTTTTTAATGTAAACCGCCCTAGAATATAGCCATGGATCTGTTATTCAATGACTATCTTCTTAACCGACTTAGATTGTGAAGTGTCGTCCTGAATGACCATATAGTAAATGCCGGTGCTTAAAACGGGTAACTGCAGGCTTATTTTTCGGTCGGTGCTCGTAGAATGAACTTGAAAAACTTTCCGGCCGCTGATATTATACATGGTACAGCGTAAATCCCTTTTGCCTGCATTCGCAAACAGGAGGTAAATTTCGCGTTGAGCGGGGTTTGGAAATATAAGAAACTGCTGATCCTTTTCTGTCAGGTATTCGCTGTGTTGGGTGACTACACCGCATCCACCGGCCGGCGCATCAGTCTGCAACGGATCTATATAATTTGATTTTTTTATCCCAAAGCAATATTCTCCGGTTTTGATTTCTTTCGTGTAAATAGCGCCAATATGATCGTTCAGGCCACCAACCTTCAGGCTGTCATTCGCAATATGCCATTCTTCAGTGGCATCCTTACGGTAAAAGAGATGGATGCTGTCTTCCGTATTTTTTACCCAGGCACTGTCAAGATAGCTGTTATTGGGGCCACCGTCATAATTAAATTGCAAGATGCCGCTTATATTAGAAAGGTTCACTGCGTCAATTTTCCAGTAGCGGCTGTCGCAAAGCAGATAGCCATCGGCTGCTGCGGGGCTCTTGAACCTGTCAGGAGCGATCCAACTGTGTTCTGCTCGAAACAGCACGGAGTCTGAAGGATTAACAATACTCTTTACGTAGACTTTCAATTTGGCCTGCGGTAAATTATGCAGTCCTGATGTTTTAAGTATTTTTGTTTCTTCAGTTATGGCATCACTGATTTTTGAATCAGGATCGATCACGATCATTGCCGGCTCAAATGGCAATGTCACCTGAAACACCATACATCTGCCGGAAAAATTGAGGGTATAAATATGCAGATTCATCTGCTGGTCATAAAATCCGATTTCTAATGGTACGTTGGTGTAGTAATCGGATGATTTGTGTTTTCGTTGTCGAAGAAATACGCTGGTTTCAAAGTCGCTGCCGTTGGGAACGATCTGTGTACTGTCGATCGAAAAATGTGTAAAACCCGGTGCCAGTATCCAGTTGTCGAAATAGTGACTCAGGTTCACACCGGTATACAGCGACATGAAATCTCTGAGTTGTAAGCTGCTTACATCTTTAAACTGGTAGGTGTTGAGAAAGGCCGTCAGACCGTTAAAAAAGAGCGAGTCGCCGAGATAGGAACGCAGGGTATGCGCCACATCGGCCCCTTTAGTGTACACAGTGGCTGCATATGTAAACAGGCTGTCCATATTGGCTACTGCCCGATAACCTTCGTCGCTGATATGCGCTTTGCTGAGTACATTATAGTGATTGTACCGCACGGCAGTTTTATATGCTTCAGCACCATAAGTATATTCCTGATGCAGCATTTCGCAATAGCTGGCAAAGCCCTCGTTCAGCCACATATCACCCGCCGTGCTGCAGGTTACAAGATCGCCCCACCAATGGTGCGAAAGTTCATGAGCGATCATCGTTTCATAATTGAGCGTGCCATCTATAAAGGGCTTTCCAATATGAATGTTGGTGGCATGTTCCATAGCTCCTGCATTAAAGGGAACCAACGAATAGCCGATACGGGGCCATTTGTATGTTCCGAAATTTTCTTCCATCATAGTGTATGATTCCTGCAAATGAGCAAAGGAGGCGTTCACATTATTGCTGTCTGCTGCCTCGCACGCAATCCAGGCATCGATATTACCATTCTGACCGTTCAGTACTTTTTTTACCAATACATAATTGCATACTGCTACGCTCGATAAATACGAAGGGATCTGCTCATCGAGTTTCCAGTGCCATCGAATGGTATTATTGGGATAGAGCAAACTGTCGAGAAAGAGACCATTGCAAACAGCCATTTTATCATCTGTAGTCGTGACAAAAAATTCATAAGCGCTACGCTCCACAAAATTGTCAAAGCAGGGGTGCCATGTGCGGCCAAATGAATGTGGCTGCGCATTAAAACCAACGCCCATCTGAAACCCATAATTGCCCACATAGGAAAATCCGCCCCAGACAGCATCTGCAAGCGGAATACCATGGTAATAGACCTCAACCAATGCGGTATCATTCAGATTAAGTGTTGTGGGAAGTGCAAGATTCAAATCGGCACCGTTCTGCGTAAATGTACAAAGGGTACCATTAAATCGGGTGCTATCTACCGTCAGACCTTCCAGGTCAAATAGCAGATAGTTGATATTATTCATTTTACTTCTGATATCTAAAACCGTTTTTGCCTGAATATTTTTGCTAATAAAGTCGGTTATATTAAAATCTATAATAGTTTTGCGAATATCGATCGTATCGCTTCGCTCTGCAGATGCCGCGCGCGATTGTACACTTAAAAAACTACATGCAACAAGAATCAGCGTTGAGATTTTTTTCATCAGAAAATAAATTTGCCTTAAAAATAAGCTTTCTATTTTTATTGCACCTTTTTATCGGACTGTTTTTTTGCCTGCGTATCGATGCTCAGCCTGCCGGAGGCGGCGACAAAGTGTACAAAGGGGTTGCACTGGATGAAGTGATGATCCGTGAGGTGAAGAAGGGTTTTGATGTGCAGTTGTTTGTCAATAAAATTCGACAGGATACCACTTTTTACAAAGCTTTCAAGTCGCTGAGATTGCTGACTTATAATATGTATAATGATATACAGGTAGAAGATAAGAAGGGCCGGGTAAAGGCTAGTCTGAACAGTGTAACCAGACAAATCAGAAAGAACCATTGCCGCACAATGACTGTCAAAAGTGAAAAGGTAAGCGGGGATTTTTACACAAAAAAAAGAGCCTATAATTACTATACTGCGAGGTTATATGCTCATTTGTTTTTTACGGAAGGCGAAATTTGCAATGAGAATAATATAGTAGGCAGGAAAGTGTATTCAGGCAGCCAGAAATATGAGGAACAACTGAGGGTACTGATTTTTAATCCTGGTCAGCGCATCAGGGGCATACCGGGAATTGGAGATAATGTGGCTATTTTTGAAGAACCGACTGCCGGTAAATATGGCTATAAATTGTCTAAGCAAGATTACAATGGTGAAGCTTGTTATGTATTTACCGCTGCGCCTAAAAAAGAGTTTCAGAAGGATGTGGTAATTAATGAACTGAAGACCTGGCTTCGGACCTCTGATTATGCGATCGTTGCCAGAAATTATTCGCTTTCTTTCCGAACACTCCTGTACGATTTTGATGTGGTGATGAAGGTGAAACTTAAAACTGTAAAGAACTTTCTGGTTCCATACGAAGTGAATTACAGTGGTAATTGGCATGCGGTTACAAAGCCACGAGAAATCGTAAAATTTGTCGCAATTTTTACAGACTTTGAGTGAGGTTTGTTATTTTTAAGGCATGAAAAAATTTTACCTGTGTTTATGTCTGCTTGCTTTTTGTTTAATTCAGGTTGCGGATGCACAAAAGAAAAAGACCAGATATAAGAAAAAGACAGTGAAGAAGACAATCGTGGCCTCAAACAGCAGAACAGACACCTTCAATCAAAATTTGCTGCTGTGTTACACAATGTATGATATGCCTTCATGGTATCTGGCTGTGAGCAAAGATTTTCGTTTTCCGGTAGATATGCAGCAGCCTGCCTATTACAGACTTGCTACTACCAATGATACACTTTTGACTATGTATCTGAAAAGCATTCCTTATGATACATTTACAAAGAAGATCGTATTGCCGCTTTTTAGTAATATGAGTATTTCTTGCAAGGAATTTATGATACAACGTACCGTTACCATGGATAGCGTATTGCAGGCAAAATATCCGGACCTGATGTCGTTTAAAGCGGTAGACGCTGCAAATCCCCTTAATATTGCCCGCATTGATTGCGACGGTAAAAGCACCCGTATTATGATGAATCTGAATGGCGATGTTTACTACGCAACTCCATTTGTCTTTCACAAAAGGACGTACTATGCTTGTTACAGTCAGAATGACCCCAATTTTGTAAAACAAAAGTTTGAATAATTTTTTTTAAACACTATAAACTTTCTCATCTCTATTTTATGAAAAAACTAATGCTGCTGATCTGCATGATCAGTATTTATCAATTAGCGAACGCGCTTGACTACGCCCGATTATGGCAGATTTCCGTGGAAAAGGATCTTCACGTTGCCGGTGAGCAGAAATTGACTCCGGATAATTACATACTGGCAAAATTTAATACCGTTGAATTTCAACTGTTGCAGGCAACCATTCCTGTTGAGCAAAGTGGCCTTACAGAAATCATCTCATTGCCTGATCCGCAGGGGAATGAAATGAAATTCAGGATTTTCGAATGCCCGATGATGGAAAAGGAACTGGCAGACAAATATCCGCAGATCAAAACCTACTCGGCTATTAGTGTTGATAACCCTGCTGTTACCGCTAAACTTGATTTTACTGTATTTGGTTTTCATGCTAAAATATTTAATGGAAGTGAAACTTATTTCATCGATCCATACACAGATCTGAATACTGATTGGTATATGATCTATTATAAAAAAGATTATAAAAAGCCCTTAAGCTATCGTATGGCTTGTCATACTGAAGACGCGCCTGAGCAACTTGCAAAAGAGCAGGCCGTTTCGCTGTCTGCCAATGAATTACCCCAAATTTCGTACAAGCAAAATGGCACCAATAAAAGAACGTATCGCCTTGCATTGGCGTGCACGCAGGAATATGCGGCCGCAGTGGGTGGAGCCGTACCTACCAAGGCATCTGTATTAAGCGCCATGGTAACCAGCATGAACCGTGTGAATGGTGTGTTTGAAAAAGATTTTTCGATGCATGCCAACCTGGTAGCCAATAACGACACCCTGATCTATCTCGCAAATGACCCTTATACAAATAATAATGGCGGCACTATGCTGGGCCAAAATCAAACGGCCGTGACACAGCGGATCGGATCGGCTAATTATGATTTCGGACATGTATTCAGCACGGGTGGCGGCGGCATCGCCTCTTTAGGTTGTGTCTGCAATAATTCATTGAAAGCACAAGGTGTTACCGGCTCCCCCAATCCGGTGGGCGATCCTTATGATATTGACTATGTGGCGCATGAAATGGGTCATCAGTTTGGCGGTAATCACACTTTTAATTCTGTAACCGGTTCATGCAGTGGAAATAGAAGCAGTAGTTCTGCGTACGAACCCGGCAGCGCCACTACAATCATGGGCTATGCCGGTATTTGCGGTTCCGACGATATTATGTTGCACAGCGACGACTATTATCATACACGCAGTCTGGAATCAATGACCGGTAACGGTGTGATGGCTTGCGCTACCAATGTAGCTTCTAACAATGGTTTGCCATTACTTAGCCCCATTGCAGCTACTTACATTATACCTTACAGAACCTCTTTTGAACTGACAGCCGCAGGTACCGATCCTGACAATGATGTGCTGACCTATTGCTGGGAAGAGTACGACCGTGGCGGTAGCGGAAATGCATGGGATGACGTAACAACGGTAGCGCCCATATTGCGCTCATTTATACCTTCTACGTCACCTACGAGGGTGTTTCCGGAGTTAAGCTATTTATTGCAGAATATAGAATCTTACAAGGGGGAACGTTTGCCTGATAATGCCCGCATCGTCAGGTTCAGATGTGCCCTGCGAGATATTCACAATGGTTATGGTGCGTTTTATACCAGCACAGATACCCTCAAACTGGATGTCAGAACAACCACCGGTTTGTTTCGTGTTACCAGTCACGATGTGGTGGGACAACAATTAAACGGATACTCACAGACAACCGTAACATGGGATGTTGCAGGTACCAGCGCTGCGCCTTTCACCGCAACTAATGTTGATATTTATTTATCAATTGATAGCGGTAAAACATGGGCATACCAGCTTGCAACCGCGACTCCGAATAATGGAAGCAAAGTAGTGACCTTGCCAAATGTAGATGCTACCTGGGCAAGATTAAAAGTAAAAGGAAGCGGCAACGTGTTTTTTGATTTAAACGATAAATGGATCGCGATCAAAAAAGTAAACGTGCCTGCCGGTGTAGGTGAAGTGGACGATGCTGAGCTCCTGCTATATCCAAATCCTAACAAGGGTCTCTTTAGTATTACATTGCCTGCGCGGACTTCATTTGCTGAGTTAGAGGTCGTTTCAAATCTGGGACAGACTGTTTATGCTGCATCATTGAGAACCAAGGCAGATATCCGGTTGCCCGATGTAACTCCCGGTATTTATTTTGCAAAAATTAAAATAGATGGACGGACCATGGTAAAAAAGATCGTGGTTGAATAAGCCAGGGGACGTTCGCAATGAATATTTTGATGAAATCTCAGTCTTCGGATTGGGATTTCTTTTTTAGTATCGGGACACTATTCCGATCGCATCCTAAAGCCCGCATTCTGTATACGGTCAATTTTTAGATTGTGTTTGAGCCCTTTGTAACACAACTTGCCCTTTGACAGAGTTGAATTGGAATGAGCATAGAACTATAGCAGGATTTCGCTTAGCAGTAAAGATTCGTCCCTGAATTCAACAGGTTAATAACCGCAGGGCGGCCTATATTTGAAACCGGACTTACGACTCAAATACTTGTTGCGATAAAATTCTATTTCAGAATGAAACTATCATTCACAATCGTAATTTATCCCTTTCAAAGCGATCAGATAGTATATCACCCTGCCTAAATGTGTACTGCAAAATCCGTGTTGAATTTGCCAAATTTTCTTTCCAGTGCGCTGTTTCGATAATCGAAAATCTGTTGCAGTTGTTTTTTAATAAACAATGTGTTTGCAACCGCACCCAGTATGCCCAGAGGCGGCTGATAGGTAACAATATCTGTCATTAAAACGCCGCCTTCAATCGCTTCTATTTTATGTTGATGATGCCACATGGCATAAGGTCCCACCCGTTGCTCATCTACAAAATAGGCATAGTCTTGCACATGGGTTATTTCTGTCATCCAGTCCATCGCAATTCCGGCAAACGGGCTTACTTTATAGGTGATGATCATACCGGGATACATTTTTTCAGTGCCCGTATTACCGGTGATTTTAAAGCCCATATGCTCCGGCGTAATTTCTTTCAGATTTGCGGGGGAGGATATAAAGTCCCATGTCTCACGGATGCCTGTGGGTAGTTTTTGTTGTCTGTTAAGCTGATAAAATGCCATTGTTCAATTTTTTTAGGTTCGTAAGGTGGAAAGACCGCCATCTATATGCAGGATCTGACCACTGATCCAGCTTGCTTTTTCGGAGATCAAAAATTCGATCATGTTTGCCATATCTGCGACTGTTCCTGTTCTTTTTAGTGGATGTCTCAGGCTGCCTGCTTCTTGTTTTTGTGGCGTATTCAACAGCGAAGAAGCAAGCGGAGTGTCTGTTAGCGAGGGCGCAATGCAATTGACTCTGATCAGTGGTGCGTACTCGGCGGCCAGGGCTTTTGTGAGGCCTTCAATAGCGCCTTTGGATGCCGATACCTGCGAATGAAATGGCAGGCCTAACTGAACGGCAACAGTCGAAAATAAAGTAATACTTGCATTCCGGCCCTGTTTGAGCTTTGGAAGGCAAGCCTGAATTGTTTTGATGGCACCAACTACCTGCAATTGATAATCGAGCATAAAATCGGCTGGTTTGATCCGTTCAAAGGAACGGAGGTTGATGCTACCGGGGCAGTAGATCATGCCGTCTAATTGATCGGGCAAAAATTCGAATTCACAATGTTCATCCAGCACATTCAGATGATGATACGTCAGGTTTGAACTTGCTGAGTTTGCTGTGTGTTTGTGGTAAGTACCGTAAACCCGATGCGAGGTCTTTGCTAGCTGCAAAGCAAGTGCCTGGCCGATTCCGGACGATGCACCTATAATAAGATAATTTGCCATGCGAAGATATTTTTGATTGGTGCGAAGCCACAGAAGGTCGTTTCTTTTCCGCTGCGAAGGTATAGCAATGCTGATGTCGAGTTCATGTTTATACCAATCGATATCATAGTTTTTGTTTATACACCAATGATAACAAAATAGGTTGCAGGCAACTATGTAAATGGGATGTGCTAAATGACTTCCATGCAAATTTCGTTTACTTTGGTCGCATCATAGGGCTTGCTAACTTTGATATAGTTGTCTGAATACCCTTCCATCAGTCCATTTTTTTCGGTATGTTCAAATAAGACGGGTCGTACCTGCCCCAGATGCAGCCTGGTAAAATGGTTCATTTTTTTTTCTGACAAATTACGCAGCACTGTATTCCGTTGTTTGCGGACCGCCTGTGGTACAACGTCTTTCAGTTCAATAGCCAGCGTATGATCGCGCTCTGAATAAGTGAATACATGCAGATAAGAGATATCCAGTTGGTGCAGAAAGTCGAAGGTTTCCTGAAATAATTCGTCGCTCTCGCCCGGATAACCCACGATCACATCCACGCCGATACAGCAATGGGGCATGAGTGACTTTATTTTATGAACCCGTTCTGTATACAGTTCTCGTCGGTAGCGTCTGCGCATGGATGACAGTAGGGTATTGCTACCGCTTTGCAGTGGGATATGAAAATGCGGCATAAAGTGCTTGCTTTGAGCCACTAATGTGATGATGTCGTCTGTCAGCAGGTTGGGTTCGATGGATGATATCCTGAAACGAGGTATCAAAGCCTGTTGTTCGAGTGCTTTTACAAGATCAAAAAAGCTTTCGTCTCTGATGCGTGCGCCATTATAACCTTTACCGAAATCTCCGATATTGACACCGGTCAGTACAATTTCCCGGATATTATTTTGCGCAAGTTCTTTTACATTGTCGAGTACACCTTGTATGGTATCGCTGCGGCTATGTCCGCGTGCCAGCGGAATGGTACAGAAGCTGCAGTTATAGTCGCAGCCATCCTGTACTTTTAAAAAAGTACGGGTTCTGTCATTAATGGAGTGCGAAGTGTGAAAGCCCTGAATATCCTCAATGTCGCAACTGCAGATCTTTGCCTCGCCATTCTTTTTATATTCAAGGACATGTTTTACAAGATTGAATTTTTCACCGGCACCAATCACCAGATCTACGCCCTCGATAAGGGCAATCTGCTCAGATTTTAATTGGGCATAACAACCGGTGACGACCACTGTAGCATCCGGATTGATTCTTTTGGCGCGTTTAATGAGTTGCTTGCATTCCTTATCTGCGTTTTCTGTTACTGAGCAGGTATTGATAACATAAATATCGGCCTGTTCCGTAAACTCTTTTTTCTCAAAATTATTTTCATCAAATAACCTGGCAATGGTAGAGGTTTCGGAAAAGTTGAGTTTACAACCTAAGGTGTGGTAGGCCACTGTTTTATTCTGATTCAAAGCGTCGCAAAAATACAGGATTTAGCACAAAAAAAAGCACCCGTCTTACGATGGATGCTTTAAATTATTTTTACTAGGATTAAAAATATCTGGACTGTTCAATATTCTTCTTCCATCTGAGGTCAAATGCGAGACCGCTCATCACCATCCAGTGATTCTGATAAAAACGTTTGCCATTCATCGGGATGTTTGAGTCAATTTTGTATTCGTTTCGGTAGTAATTAAAACCAAGTCTCCACCACAGCACTTCATTCAGACGAAATGAGCCGTAAGCTTCACTCATAATAGAACCATAGCTGCCATTGAGCATATTGATATTAAAGGCATAGGGCTCTGTTTTGTATTTAATGCCCGGAGGAACCGGATTGGTTTCATACGATCTGAAATACCCTGATTTGCTGTCGCCAAAGTTAACGCCACCGATATCGGTATTGAAATGCACATCCACGCCTCTTTTGATATGAATTTTAATGGCAATATAGGCGTTGAGCGTATTAGTTTGAGCTTCGGGCATATACATAGTATCAGCACCGCCAATATTGCGGGCTACCAGAACAGGACTGGACGTGGTATAATATCTTTTTTTAGAAAAAAACACATTGGCTCGTAAGCCGCAGCCAATGCTGAAAAATTGCTTTTTGCGGCCAACGCCATGTAAATAATGAATATTAGCACCTAAACCCCAGTGAGGATTGCCATAATACCCCAAATTGCCGTATACACAAGCCTCAGCAGTTCTTTTCTTCAACAGTTTACGCATATTTTGTGCACCCGCATTTTGAAACATCAGTGCACAAATAAATAAGAGAATAAAGCGATTTATCATTAGTTAGTTTTTTCTAAGCCATAAAAATAAGTGTTCAAAGATACAATAACAAGTATTTTATTCAAATCTAATTCTTTTGCGCTTTTTTTTAAAGAATGGGGAGATATATTTTGACATGGGTTCCCAATGCATTTCCGCCCTCATCTTCCATGTCTATGATTTCGATCGAATCGGCCTGTGGAATTTTAGAAAGCCTTTTTAACCGCTCTTTGGTAATGTCTATACCCTTGGATTTGTGTTTATTGAGTTTGTTTTTAAAAGTTTCGCTCAGTTTTCTGCCGATACCATTGTCGATCACTTCACATAAAATTTCATGATCGTTGTCGGCAAGTTCTTTAAAATTGATATTGAGATGGGCGTCAGATTCCTTATTTAGTAAACCGTGCCAGATCGCATTTTCAACAAAAGGTTGTATGACCATTGACGGAATGTCGAAATCTTCATTGATGATCGATTCGTCAATATGAATATCGTAGGTAAAACGGTTCGAAAAGCGCATCAGTTCCAGATCAAGGTACAGTTTAAGCATTTCCACTTCTTCCTGCAGTGAGATCTTGC
>JADYYU010000274.1 GCA_020853515.1 Chitinophagaceae bacterium
CTAAAGCAGCGCATTGATTCGTCCAGGCACTGCGCAGCGATTGTGCCTCAGGAATTACAGCATCTTCGCGGTCAGGCATCTTCACGCATGGCTCAAATAAATCCGGGTACATTTTTTCGCCCTGATCAAGCAGTACGATCATATCATCATGCACTGCAATAAGATGTCCCAATAAATAGATTCCGCGATTTTTACCCGGTGCAATTGCTTGCTGCAGATCATTATCGCTTAATTGCGCCAGCAATGTATCGCAACTTCTGAGAGATGCGTTCCATCTGTCCATGGTCATTTTTACAAATAATTCTGTTGTCATTTTTTTATTTTTATTGTTATGAATTGATCAGGACCGGGCTGCTTGTTTTCATTATGAACCGTTTTCTTATTTCCGATTGCTTATAAGTAAAGTACTGCCCGGCAATCTGCAAATGTATGATGTGCGCAGAACTTCAGTACTGCGTAAAATAGACATTCTTGCGGGTGTTTTTAGACAAATAAAATTATATTTGCGTTGAATTATTCATGAAACATCTGACCATACTCATTCCTGCAGGCCAAAACAATCTTAGTAGTATTACCGGAGCGTATGAGATATTTACGAAAGCCAATCAGTACTGGCAAAGTAAGGGACATGAGCCTTTGTTTGAAATTCAATTGGCAGGCAGCTCGGATGAAGTGGAATTTAATGGGGGGCTTTTTAAAGTAAAACCACATATTCATCTAGAATCTATCCATCACACAGATTTGATTATTATTCCTTCATTAAATCATCAGTATACAATGGCCTTAAATGAAAATGAAAAATTGCCGGAGTGGTTGCTGATGCAATACAACAGGGGAGCAGAGATCGCGAGCATCTGTACCGGGGCCTTCTTATTGGCATCCGCCGGCTTGCTTGATGGCAAAAGCTGTTCAACGCATTGGTCAGTGACAGATATTTTCAGGCAAATGTTTCCTAAAGTTATTTTGCAGGCAGATAAGCTGATGACCGATGAAGCCGGGCTTTATACAAATGGTGGTGCGTATTCATTTTTGAATCTGATGATCTATCTCATCGAAAAATACTATGATCGCGATACAGCTATTTATTGTTCAAAAGTTTTTCAAATTGAAATTGATCGGAATACCCAATCCCAGTTTTCAATTTTTACCGGTCAGAAGTTGCATAATGACGAGCAGGTATTGCAGGCACAAGAATACCTGGAACAACATCTGAATGAAAAAATGAGCGTCGAAGAGTTATCACTTAAGTTTAATATTGGCCGGCGAAATTTCGACCGCAGGTTTATTAAAGCAACCGGAAATACGCCCGTAGAATATGTGCAAAGACTTAAAACAGAATCTGCGAAAAAATCATTCGAAACGAATCGCAAAACGATCCGTGAAGTGATGTTCGAAGTGGGATATTCAGATATGAAAGCCTTTCGCTCTGTTTTTCGTAAGTACACTGGCTTGTCACCGATCCAGTACAAGGCCCGATATTACAAAGAGTCTTTGATGGTTTCGCAAACCAAAAATTAGGGTAGGTATTTCCATTGCATTTGTTTACCGGTTCACAAAATCGATCAGCAACTTTGCTGTATTTTCATAGTTGGTCAGCGATAACGTATTGGCTTTGTCAAACACATCGTGGTAAAAACCGGCTCCACCCATCGAATAGATAAAAAATGCAGGCACTCCTTTTTCGGAAAAATGGTAGTGATCGGAGTTTCGGGCTTTGCCTCTGATGCGCACTTCGGGCAAGTAGCCTTTTTCCTGATTAATTTTTACAAGGGCATCGAATTTATCCTTAAACACTTCACCATTCACAACAGTGATCCCATTTTTCGCATCACCCATGATATCAATATTTACAAGCATTTTTATTTTATGAATATCAAAAGTGGGGAAGGATGTAAAATAGTCGGAACCGATAAGACCGGCTTCTTCACCGCTAAATAATATGAATACCATATTGCAGGGTGGTTTATGTTCCGAAAAATACCTGGCCAGATAGAGGATCATACTGCAGCCGCTTGCGTTGTCGCTGGCTCCGGGAAACATGGCATTGCCCTGCATACCTAAATGATCGTAGTGAGCAGAAAATACCATAAATGAATCGGTCTTTTTGCCTTTGATGTATCCAATGATATTTTTATTTTCAAAAACGTCCTCAAATTTACTTTCAAATCTGATCTCCAAATTTTCCTTGCCGGCGATCGCACTGTCTATAAAAACAAGGCTCTTAAATTCCGCCTTTTCGGTGGCGATCGTGTGCGTCAATTTTTTTTCTTCTGTAAAAATGATCAGCCCCGGCATATGATGATGAGCCATACAGGAATCGGGAACTTTACTGCTACGCTCACCGCTAAAATGAAGTACCAGCGCATCGTGTGCATCAAAACCCTGTTCTATTTTTTTGTACAGCAACAGCATTTCAGTGGTGTCCCGCGTGTTGAAATGCAGCAATTTATACCGGTCGTTGACACCTGAACATCCTGCACTGACCAGAAACTCTGAGCCTGCATTCATCGTTTGTCCGTCTAGCAGACATATAATGGGAGACGGGTGGGTATTGACCGGAAACGCATACGGTTGTGTATAGGATTTGCCGAACTTTCTGAGCTTGAGCTTTGCAAATTCGTTCTCCAGAAAGGCTGCAGCTTTATTGACGCCCTGTTCTACATAACCTCGTCCCTTATATTTTTCGGAACAGAGCTCTTCGATGATACTTTTGGCATAATTAAGATCCTGGGCCAGGGCACGATGGCAAAATAAACTCAGCAAAAGCATATAGATGAGACCGGACGATATTCGTTTCATAGGAAATGATTTTAATGATTGGTTGATTAGTTGATTTTCATACCAAGCTCCTGAAAGACAAATGACATGACATCAGACCATTCATCGATTTGTTTGGATGTAGGTTTTCCTGCACCATGACCTGCCTGCACATCAATGCGTATCATAACCGGATTATCGCCGGCATGAGCTTCCTGCAGGGCAGCCGCAAATTTAAATGAGTGAGCCGGTACTACACGGTCGTCATGGTCGGCGGTCGTGATCAGGGTAGAGGGGTAATGCGTACCCTTTTTAATATTATGTAAAGGCGAATATTTGATCAGGTATTCGAAATCTTCTTTCTTGTCGCTGCTGCCATATTCAACGGCCCAGCCCCAGCCTACAGTGAATTTATGATAACGGAGCATATCCAGCACACCCACACCGGGCAGCGCTACTTTAAACAAATCGGGACGTTGCGTCATGCAGGCACCTACCAGCAGACCGCCGTTGCTCCGGCCATGGATAGCCAGCAATTTCGGATTGGTTATATTTTTTTTGATCAGATATTCTGCAGCAGCAATAAAATCATCAAATACAGTTTGCTTATGTGAAAGCATACCCATTTTATGCCAGTCTTCGCCAAATTCGCTTCCGCCACGCAATGATACTGATACATAGATTCCACCCTTTTGTACAAAGTATGACATCGGAATACTGAAACCCGGTGTGAGTGAAATATTAAAGCCACCGTAGCCATAGAGTAATACCGGATGCGGGCCTGCATTCAGATCCACATCTGCACGGTGATACACAAACATGGGCACTTGCTTACCGTCTTTTGAAGTAAACCATAATTGCTCAACCACGGTAGCAGCCATAGGAACATTCAATTTAGCTTCTTTAAACAATTCACTTTTTCCGGTTTTAAGATCGTACTTATAAATGGTTGGTGCTGCGTTAAACGAATTGAAGGTATAAAAGGTATGATCGTCTTTGGCACTGCCATTTAAGCCGCTTACGGTGACAAGTCCGGGTAAGGCAATACTGTCAACCAGCACGCCCTTCAGGTCATATACTTCAATTTTGCTGCTGGCATTCTTCAGGTACTTACAAAATATTTTATCGCCGACCCGTGTTACAGCATCCAGTTTGGCGGCCTTTTCAGGTACAAAGGCGGTTTCTTTGCCGCTGCGCAGATCCACTAACAGCAACTGATAATTTGGGGCATTTTTGTTGGACAATATCAGAAACTGATACTGCAGGTTATCAATAAAATCCTGATTTATAGTGTAACCTTCCTGACCAATAACTTTGAAACTTTTCATACGGGGATACATCAGATCGAGGTAAAATAATTCACTGCCATCTGTACCTTCTGAAATGCTTAGTACCAGCCAGCGTTCATCTTCGCTTAAAACGGCACCCTTATATTTTAGCGGATGATTTTTATCTTCATAAATGAGTTTGTCCTTACTTTGGGGGGTGCCCAACGTGTGAAAAAAGATTTTTTGAAACTCAGTCTTAGCAGAGTATTTATCATTCTCATTGGCGGGTTTGTCGTAGCCACTGTAGTAAAATCCTTCATCACCTTTCCATGCAATGCCACTGAATTTCGAATAGTTGATCACATCAGTGGTGAGTTTTCTTGTGGCCATGTTTATCACATAAATATCCTGCCAGTCGCTGCCGGCATTTGAAATACTGTAGGCGCAATATTTCTGATTTTTTGACAACTGAACACTGTTCAATGCCGCTGTGCCTTTATCATTTAAGGTATTCGGATTGATCAGTTCGGATGGCTGTCCATCCAGACCTTTTTGAATATAAAGTACACTTTGGTTTTGCAGGCCATTGTTTTTGTAAAATAGATAATAGTCGCCTTCCTTGAATGGACTGCTGTACTTTTCATAGTTCCACATTTTGGTCAGTTCGTCATTCACTTTTTTTCGATAGGGAATATGACCTATAAATTGCTGGGTATATTCATTTTGCATTTTTACCCAGGCGCTTGTTGTTGCTGCATTGTCGTCTTCGAGCCAGCGATAGGGATCATCTATTTTTGTTCCAAAGTACTGATCTGACTGACTTACTTTAGTGGTAACCGGTGATTGGTGAGCATGTTGTGCCAAAGCTTGCAAGGATAATAAGGAGAAAAAAATAAGGGAAATATTCTTCATGTATCTATTTTGAATCCGGTAAATATACATACATAAAATGAGCAAAAAAAACCATCCGCCTTGCGACGAATGGTTCAATATTTTAGGACATTATCCGGAACTTATTCCGCTGCAGGAGCTTCTGCGTCTGTTGCAGGAGCTTCTGCGTCTGTTGCAGGAGCTTCCTCAACAGCAGGTGCTTCTGCTACGGGCGTTTCTTCAGCGGCCACTTCAGCTACAGGAGCTTCTTCGGCTACTGCGGCAACAGGTGCCGGAGTTTCTTCAACCTTTTTAATGATGGGTTGAATTCTGGAAGCAGCTTTTGCTTTTTTGTGTGAATCCTGACGATCAGACACTAATTGTTCGTGTGTACCGTTCCATGCTTCAAATTTGTCGAGCGCTGTTTGCTCGTCAAAAAGACCCAGTTTAACACCTCTCATTAAGTGCTTCAGGTATAAAACACCTTTAAACGATAAAATTCGGTTTGCAGTATGTGTCGGTTGGGCACCCTGATGCAGCCAATGCATCGCGCGTTCGCGGTTGATCTGAATCGTAGCAGGTACAGTCAAAGGATTGTAAGTGCCTAATTTCTCAATGAATTTTCCATCTCTGCGTGAAGTGGAGTTTGCCACTACGATGAAATAATAAGGGCGTTTCTTAGCGCCGTGACGTTGAAGTCTGATTTTTACTGACATAAATAATAGAAATTATTTTAGTTTGGATGTGAATAAATAAAATTAAAGTGTGCGAAGGTAATTTTATTTTTATCAAATGCAAAATTAAGTTTTGCATCCGGGTTGCTCAACTGAATTTTGTGGGCTGCACAGCACAAAAGTAAGGTATTTGATGCATTCGGCAGTCATTTAGTGCAGTTTGACGGCATTTTTAAATTTGGTACTCACAAATCTTTAACATCATACGTATTACTTAAACTAATGGGGAAGTATGAAAAAAGGTCTGTTGTTGATGTTCATTTTGTGGTCTGCACACTGATCGATTGCGCAGCCGGTTTTTTGTCCGCCAAATATTGATTTCGAAATGTAAACCTTGATCATTGGCAGTTTTATGTCGGCACCTGTTGTCCGATTTTGGCCAGTAACGCCACGCAGCCTTTGCCTGACCGGCATGCCCTGCAAACCGGAAACGGCACTGATTCGTATGGGTTATTTCCGGTAGTGGCACCAGGAGGTGGAAACTACTCGATCAAATTGGGGAACGACCTGAGCGGTTCGCAGGCGGAAAAAGCGAGTTACACGTTCACCATACCATCCGGCGTAAATAATTATAGCCTGATTTATCAATATGCAGTGGTGTTTCAGGACCCCGGCCAGGATCTGATCGAGCAGCCGAGATTTGACGTGAAAATATATACAAGCGATGATTCAACCCTTTTACCCTGTACGAGCAACAGTTAAATTGCCGGTGCCGGATTGCCGGGTTTCAAAAACTCCGCACTGGATTCTACTATTTTATATAGAGACTGGTCAACGGCCAGTATTGATCTTTCGGGATATGCCGGCAAAACAATTATTGTAGAATTTGCGAGCGGAGATTGTTTACTGGGCGGCCATTTTGGTTATGGATATATCGATGTATCCTGCGCACTGTATCAGGCTGAAGGTGTGCATTGCAATGATGATTCCCTGATTCATTTCAGTGCGCCTCCCGGCTTCGCTGATTATAAATGGTATGATACCTTATTTGCAAGTGTACTGGCGAGCGGGCAGTATGTCAATTTGCCCAATACGGGAGGCACCAAAAAATATATGGTGGTGCTGCTGCCTTATCCTGGCTATGGATGTGCTGATACATTGGAAACGACTGTTTTTTACGCGGACCTGAACATTTCCACCTTACAAAACATGCTGTTATGCAGTGGTGATTCTTTGCATTTAAAGGCTTCAGCGAAGGGGAGTAGTGATCATTATAGCTTTGTATGGTCGCCCGCTGCGAATCTGAGCTGTCAGTATTGTGATCAGCCAACGATGTTTCCCACTGCAGTGCAGCAGGTTTTTACAGTGACGGTCACC
Source organism: Chitinophagaceae bacterium (assembly GCA_020853515.1). Lineage (GTDB taxonomy): Bacteria > Bacteroidota > Bacteroidia > Chitinophagales > Chitinophagaceae > OLB11. The sequence goes on from JADYYU010000274.1 coordinate 6,947, forward strand.
GACGGGTATGGCTGTAAAGCGCAGGACACGTTGCGTGTGACGCCATCCTACAAAGCTTGCTGTACGGAGATATTTGTTCCCGACGCCTTTACGCCCAATGATGACGGTCTCAATGACGCTTTCAGAATACGGACCAATCTTGACATTGATGTAAAGGATTGGTCGGTGTATAACCGCTGGGGAAAAAAGTTATGGAGTTCAACACGCTATTATGATGACTGGGATGGAACGTACGAGCAGAAAGCTCAGGACATGGGTGTTTATTTTTATGTAATTACCTACGAGTGTATGATCAATCATAAACTGTATACCGTAAAAGGGGATATCACATTAATTCGCTAGGAGAGGGGAGCCGTGAAAATTGGAAGGATTAGGTTATCTTTGCGATTGTGCTGTCTGCTAATAAAAGCAAAACCAGAAGATCGGATTTGGATCTGCCTCATTTGATTAAAAGTTTGATTGCGGAATGAACCGAGTCCCTGAGCAGCAATTTTGTGTCAAATTGATCGAAAACGGAGCAAACAATTACAACTTTTTAGCAAAAAAGAATCGAATCGTCAGCATTATATATAAAAAATCTTTCGTTATTCGAAAAAAATAATCTACCTTTGCACCTCTTAAAAATAATATGGGTAAACAACCACTGATCAAACAAGACGGAGTCATCACGGAAGCCTTGAGTAATGCTATGTTTCGTGTTCGTCTGGAGAATGGTCATGAAATTATTTCTACCATATCCGGAAAAATGCGCATGCACTATATTCGGATTGTGCCGGGTGATAAAGTGGGAATTGAGATGAGCCCTTATGATTTGACAAGAGGAAGAATTATATTACGCTATAAATAAAATAAAATGAAAGTAAGAGCAGCTATTAAAAAACGCAGTAGCGATTGCAAAATTGTACGCAGAAAAGGTAAACTTTTTATTATAAACAATAAAAACCCGCGCTTTAAGCAACGTCAGGGTTAGTATCCAGTTTTGCTGAGGAGAGGCGAACGTTGTTTCAATATTTCAATTTCCCGGCGACTCAAACCAAACAATTAAATTAAACATTCAAAAATTCATAATTAATAAAAATGGCTCGTATTTCAGGTATTGATTTACCAAAAAACAAAAGAGGAGAAATCGGATTGACCTATATTTATGGTATAGGTAAGTCAACTGCTCAGGATATATTAGGTAAAGCAGGTATAGATGTAAACAAAAAGGTGAAAGATTGGAACGATGAAGAGCAAACTGCCATCCGTAATATTATCAATGCCGAAACCAAGGTAGAAGGTCAATTGCGTTCAGAAGTGCAGATGAGTATCAAACGCTTGCTTGATATCGTTTGTTATCGTGGTTTGCGTCATCGTAAAGGTTTGCCGGTTCGCGGACAGCGTACCCGTACCAACTCACGTACCCGTAAAGGACGTCGTAAGACAGTTGCCGGTAAGAAAAAAGTAGCTAAAAAATAGAACATTCAATCAATACTTCCACGAGGTATTGATTTTTAATAAAAAACAGGAATATTAAAAAAAAATGGCAAAAGGAAACCAACAACAGAACAGTGCTAAGGCAGCTGCAAAAAAAAGAATCGTAAAGGTAGATACACATGGTGATGTGCATGTAACTGCTAGTTTCAACAATATCATTATTGTTTACACTAACAAGCAGGGACAGGTTATTTCATGGAGCAGCGCCGGTAAAATGGGATTTCGCGGCAGTAAAAAAAATACCCCTTACGCAGCACAACTTGCTTCGCAGGATGCCGGTAAAGTTGCATTTGACGCAGGCATGAAAAAGGCTGATGTATTTGTAAAAGGACCTGGTTCAGGACGTGAAAGTGCTATCCGCGCTGTGTCCGGTTCAGGAATAGAAGTTACATCAATCTTTGATGTGACCCCTTTACCACACAATGGTTGCCGCCCTCCGAAAAAGAGAAGGGTATAAGTTCTTAAATTATTATTTAACGATATCCGGCTAAAATCTAAATTCGGATTTTATATGAGTTTAGCCGGTTTAAAAAACAAAAAATCCAATAAAAAATGGCAAGATACACAGGACCAAAAACGAAGATCTGCAGAAGATTTGGCGAACCTATCATAGGTAACGGCAAATATCTGCAAAAAAACAGCAATCCTCCGGGACAGCATGGCGCAACTAAGAAGCGCAAGCAATTAAGCGAATACGCGTTACAATTGCAGGAAAAACAAAAAGCGAAATACACCTATGGTGTGTTAGAGCGCCGTTTCAGAAATACATTTGAAGAAGCAACCCGCTTAAAAGGGGTAACCGGTGAAAACCTGATCAGATTGCTTGAAGCAAGACTGGACAATACCGTGTACCGTTTAGGCATTGCAGAATCCAGACCCGCTGCCCGTCAGTTGGTGTCGCATAAGCATATCACTGTTAATGGTGAAGTTTGCAATATTCCTTCCGCGAAATTAAAACCGGGAGATGTAATCGGATTAAAAGACAAAAGTGCTGCAAATACCGCTTTGGCAACCCGTTCAAGAGGCAAAGATCCAAAGATCAATTGGCTTGAATGGAATGAAAGAGAAATGAAGGGTACCTATATTGCACATCCGGAAAGAGAAAGTGTGCCTGAAAATATCAAAGAACAACTTATTGTGGAATTGTATTCTAAATAGGGATTGTATTTGCTGATATTTTATACATAATTTTAATAAACAAAAACAAATAAAAGTTAAATGGCAATATTAAGTTTTCAAAAACCAGATAAAATTGTTCTGCAGAAAGCAACCGAGTTTGAAGGTGTATTTGAATTTAAACCACTTGAACCCGGATTTGGTGTAACTGTAGGAAATTCTCTTCGCAGAGTTCTGTTAAGTTCACTCGAAGGTTATGCAATCAATGGTATCAAAATAGAAGGCGTAGACCATGAATTTACTACAATAAAAGGTGTAACAGAAGACGTTACTGAGTTGATACTCAACCTAAAGCAAGTAAGATTTAAGAAGAAAAACGATACTGAAATCAACAACGAACGTCTCGAAGTTGTGATCAAAGGCAAAGAGCAATTTACAGCGGGTATGATCGGTGATGTGACTAACAGCTTTGAAATCACAAACCCGGATCTGGTGATCTGCAATATGAACAGCAATAATACACTGAAAATTGAGATCAGTATTGTAAAAGGTCGTGGTTATATTCCTGCCGACGAAAACAAAACTCGTGAATTTTCACTGGGATGGATCGCAACGGACAGTATTTTCACTCCGATCAAAAATGTAAAATATTCAATCGAAAATACCAGGGTAGAACAAAGAACTGATTTTGAAAAATTGATTTTCGAAGTGACCACAGATGGTACCATTCATCCGGAAGATGCTGTTAAACAGGCTTCCCGAATCATGATACAGCATCTGATGCTGATCACAGACGAAAATATTACATTCGACACCGGTACTTCAGAAAAACATGATGTTGTAGATGAGCAAACACTCAAACTACGTCAGATCCTGAAAACTCCATTGGAAGATCTGGACTTGTCTGTAAGAGCGTTCAACTGTCTGAAAGCAGCAAAAATCAATAGTTTAAGTGAACTGGTTCAATACGAACAGGACGAACTGATGAAGTTCCGTAACTTCGGTCAAAAATCACTGTCTGAGATCGAGCAGGTGCTGATTGACAGAGGTCTTGGATTTGGTATGGACTTATCAAAAATTAACTTAGACGATCTTTAAACCATTAATAATTCCTGATTTTCAGCTTGAAGATCAACAAATAAAATAAATATGAGACACGGTGTAAA
>JADYYU010000275.1 GCA_020853515.1 Chitinophagaceae bacterium
AAATATTAAATACATAAATTATCTTCGCAACTCAATTAAAATTATTTTGACGTGGATAATACATTTAGTAAAGAAATCTATTGTTACTGGTACGAGATCATGCTGTTGCAGCGCCGTTTTGAAGAAAAAACCGGGCAATTGTACGGAATGCAGAAGATCAGGGGATTTTGCCATTTATATATAGGACAGGAAGCTGTATCTGCAGGATGTATGACAGCTATTCGCGAAGATGATAATATGATCACTGCTTACCGCGATCATGGCCTGGCTTTGGCTAAGGGCATTTCTGCCCGCGAATGTATGGCCGAGTTATATGGCAAGGTTACGGGTTGTACAAAAGGCAAAGGCGGCAGTATGCACTTTTTTTCAAAAGAGAAAAAATTCTTTGGTGGTCATGGTATAGTGGGCGGTCAAATTGGTTTGGGTGCCGGTATTGCATTTGCCGAAAAATATAAAGGCAGCGACGCCGTTACGCTTTGTTTCTTTGGAGACGGAGCTGCACGTCAGGGCATGCTGCACGAAACCTTTAATATGGCTATGACCTGGAAATTGCCGGTGGTTTTTATCTGCGAAAATAATTTTTATGCAATGGGCACTTCAGTAGAGCGCACCAGCAATGTACTTGACATTTATAAACTGGCCGATGCCTATGATATGCCCGGTGACAGCGTGGATGGCATGAAACCTGAAAATGTACATCACTCTGTGGTTCGTGCTGTGAACAGGGCAAGGTCCGGCGACGGTCCGACCCTTTTGGAGATCAAAACTTACCGCTATAAAGGCCACAGTATGAGCGACCCGGCCAAGTACAGAACAAAAGAGGAACTGGACGAATACAAAGAAAAAGATCCGATCGAAAATGTATTGCGCACCATCCGTGAACATAACCTGGCTACTGATGAAGAAATAGAAGCTATGAACGAAAAGGTAAAAAATACGGTGGACGACTGTGTCGAATTTGCCGAAAACTCGCCATTGCCCGATATCTCAGAAGTATATAAAGATATTTATCTTCAGGAAGATTATCCGTACATCATGGATTAACGCTGCGTCTGCCAACTTCAGCAAACCGTCTGCCTGATTGTATATGTACACAAAATAAAACTTATGAAATCACTTTTGTTGTTTCTGCCAGTATTGCTTTTTCAATCTTGTTTTTCACAAACAGATCAGGCAAACAATATGCTGACCGTACAAAACCATCAATACCGTATTCAATACCCAAACACATGGCGTATAGACAGCTCAAGGAATATGGGTACTGAACTGATCTTTTATTCACCGCTCGATAACGCCGGTGATCCGTTTAGCGAAAATGTCAATTTAATGATCCAGAATCTGCAAGGTATGAACATAGATCTGCAGAAATATAAGGAGATCACCGAGCAGCAGCTCAAGGAACTGGGTGGCGAAAGCAAGATCTACCAATCCGCTATCCTTACAAAAGATCAGTTGTCGCATTTCAGAATGGATTATCAGATGACTCAGGAAAACCGGACACTGAGATTTACGGCGATGTGTTATATTAAAGATGAAAAAGCGTATCTGCTGACGTTCACTTCATCAGTGGAAGATTATGAAAAATTTAAAAATGCCGGCGAATCTATTTTAAAGTCGTTTGCACTGACTCCCTAGTTCACCGGCATTATATCCTGGTTCAATATTATTTTTTTAGCCGTTATCGTCAGCAGAAGGTCCGTAAGAACCCGGTACCGGAATGTCAAGCAAACGCAGATAGACTCCGAGCTGTGCTCTGTGATGTACCCAATGATTGAGGCACCAGGTGCGCACTACCTGCGCTTTTGGCAAAGTAAAAAAGATCATATCACCCTGCCTCATCGTCCAGTTTTTATCAAACTCTGACTCAGGAGTTTCGTTCAGGATCACGGTTGATTTGGCTACATAATCGTCAAACATAGCCAACAGGTCATCTGTTGAATTCAGCACCTTGGGCGTAAAATCCCCCGCTGCAAAATCCAGTTCATCATTTACAAGACATTCCTTCCACCAACCAGCTATTTCAGCAACATGGGTAGCCAGCCTGTTTAGAGACATCGATTTTTCATGGGGTTTGTAGTCCCCTTTTTCAAAAGGTACTAAGGCCAGCAACTTGCGGGTGGTGGCAGCTTCCTGTATAAATTCAGCAAGCAATGTTTGATTTAAGCTCATATATATTTTGTTTAAAAGTTTCAGATGATGTAATAATCGCAGGAACTGCAATATGCATGCAAGGTTATATAAATTATTCCTGATTGACAAATACAGTGTGTAAAATTAATGTGATGATAATCATAAAAAAAGCAACGCCTGCTGCAAGGCAATCCAAGGCATTTTAAATTAGTCGCCATTTCACAATTAATGAATGTTAGATATTAGATTTGCGCAATTTCCTTCAACTAAATGAATTATAATGAAAGTATTTAAATTTGGTGGTGCATCTATTGAAAATACCGAAAGAGCAAAAAATATCGCGTCCATCATTCAGGATTATAGTCACGATCAGTTGCTTGTAGTAATTTCTGCCAAAGGCAAAACGACGAATGCACTGGAAGAAATTGCCAAAAATTATTTTAATCACAACACAACACGGGCCAATGAATTATTTGAGCAATTAAAAGCAGATCACGACCAATATGCGCGGGAACTGTTGCAGGATGATTTTGCAGCAACGGATAAAAAACTGCAGACCCTGTATCTGGAAATAGAATGGATATTGAATGAAGAACCGGTGCGTGATTATGATTACTATTACGATCAGATCGTGTCTGTGGGCGAATTGTTGTCTACCCTTATCATTGTATCCTTTTTAAATAAAACGGCTGAACAGGCGGTGTGGCTAGACGTACGGGATATACTAAAAACCGATTCAAACTATCGCGATGCAACCATCGACTGGCGCGCTACCCAGCAAAATACCGATCAGTTGATCAGACCTCTTTTTGAACATAAAAATATCGTCATCACCCAGGGATTTATTGGCAGTACGGATGAAAATAATTCAGTAACGCTTGGCCGCGAAGGCAGTGACTATACAGCCGCTGTTTTTGCCAGTATGTGCGATGCCGAAAGTGTTACGATCTGGAAAGATGTTCCCAGCCTGCTAAATGCCGATCCGAAAATATTTCCGAATACGGTGCCAATTGAAGAGATCACTTTTCATGAGGTCATAGAAATGGCCTATTATGGCGCTCAGGTTATACATCCCAAAACGATCAAACCTTTGCAAAACAATAATATTCCGCTATATGTAAAATGTTTTTTAGACAGAAACATGCCCGGAACCCTCATTCATAATACCGATAAAAAAATCAGTTACCCCCCTATCCTGGTTTTAAAAACAAACCAGACCCTTTTACAGGTCACCACCCGCGATTACTCTTTTATCACCGAAGATAATCTAAGTAACATCTACAAGCTTTTTCATAGTTGTAAAATCAGGATCAATCTGATACAGAACGCGGCTATCAGCTTTGTAGCCTGCATTGACAGCCACGCCGCTCATCTGGAAGAACTGCTGACATTGCTTCACGAACAATATGATGTAAAAAGAAATGAAAACCTTTTTTTATTTACTGTCAGACATTACAAGCAGGAAGTACTACGCGAAGAATTAAAAAACCGGACTGTTTTACTCACACAAAAAACAAGACAGACCATACAAATGGTGGTAAAATAACGGAAGATCACACTAACTTTACTAACATTTTAGTGGTCTTTATGCTATTAAATTGTATTTTAGTGCTATGAATAAAAATTACCTTTTTCTAGTGTCGTTATTTTTCATCATGAACAGCATGGGCCTGCATGCACAGTTTCAGGGTCAGGTGTTTAAGCCCTTTCTGGATGCCACCGTTAAACAATATGGCAGCGATATCCGCTCACCCTGGTGCGGAGGCATCAATTCAGTGCAGGTGAATCATGCTGACCTCAATCATGATGGGAAAGGTGATCTTATTTTATTTGATCACAATAATAATCTGATCAAAACTTTTATCAACACCGGCAATGCAGGAGAAATGAAATATACTTATGATCCGAAATACGAAGTTAATTTTCCGCCTATCAGCTACTATATGATTTTGGAAGATTACAATTGCGACGATGTGCCCGATCTTTACGAAAAAGGACTCTTTGGTGTTGCCGTTCACAAAGGTTATTATCAAAACAACGAGTTGAAATTTACTTTTTTCAAGGATCTTTTTTTTCCCGGCTTTAACGGACCGGTAAATGTGTATGTGCAGCCCAGCGACATCCCCAGCGTCATTGATATCGACAAAGACGGAGATCTTGATTTAATGGCTTACGATGTATTGGGTACGCAGATCGCCTTGTATAAAAACATGCGGGTGGAAGATGGACTCCCCTGCGATAGCATCCGGATGATACTGGCAGACAATTGCTGGGGTAAATTTTATCAGGGCATCAACAGAGCCGTTAATTTAAACATAGCCTGCAAAGGAGTAGAAGCTCAGTACAAGAAGAAGCGCCACACCGGTAACTGCATCGTAAATCTTGACATTGAAGGCGATGGCGATTTTGACCTCTTAGGCGGAAACATTTCGTATCATGATGTGCAACTGCTTTTTAATAATGGTGCAGATATCATCAATGCACAGGACACCACCTATAACAAAAATGCCCATGTACTTCAAATGCCCAGTTGGCCCTCACCTGCTCATGAAGATATCGATAACGATGGCGACAACGATATTGTGATTTCCTGTCATAACGACAATTTAAGCACCGCCAATTATAATGCCATTGCTTTTTATAAAAACACAGGCACCGACGCAGCTCCTAATTTCGTATGGCAGCACGACACAGTACTAACTCCTGATATGATTGATGTAGGATCGTACAGCTACCCTGTTTTTTACGATTATAATAAAGACGGCAAACCCGACCTGTTTATCGGCACCGAGGGTTATCTCAACAATAATAATGCAGTCATGCAAAGCAAGCTGGCCTATTACAAAAACACCACAGTGGGTGCTAATATTTCTTTTGAATTGGTCAGCAGAGATTTTCTGAATCTGAGCGCAAAAAATTATAAAGGAATATTTCCAAACTTTGGTGACATGACGGGCGACGGCATTGATGACCTGGTAATGGGGAATGCGGACGGCACCATTGCGATTTACAAAAATTTTTCGCCTAACAATGCCACTTTACCAAATTTTCTGTTTTTTACAGACAGCCTCAGTAATGTATTTGTAACCAGTTATAGCATGCCTGCTGTATTTGATTTCAACCAGGATGGAAGAACGGATCTGTTGATAGGCACCCAGGCCGGCTCTGTGGTGTATTATGAAGATACCAGCACAGCAGTGAATTTAAAAAAGATGTGTTTAAAGAAAGCCGATCTCGGTAATTTTACCGCCGGCGCCCCCGGAAACTTTTATGGTTATGGAGCCCCTTATGTTGGTAAAACAGACAATAGCCAGAAAACATATCTGGTGATCGGCAACGTAGATGGCAACCTTGAACGCTATGATGAAACCTTTGTTAATAATATGGGCAACTTCACCCGCATCGACTCTAATTATTCTTTTATAAAAACGCCCACACGTGCTGTGCCTGCGTTCGCAGATCTGGATGGTGATGGCAATTACGAACTGGTGGTAGGCAACAAACTGGGCGGGCTTCATTATTACAAGCAGGTGATCAGCGTCAGCACCACTTATTTTTCATTAACTGAAAATAGTATCGACGTTTATCCTAATCCTGTTCAAAACTCATTTTCATTACTGTATAAAAAACCGGTGAGCGATCAAACGGCCACGATGCGTATTTCGGATATTGCGGGACGGATTGTGTATAAGGAAATTTTTGAAACCGGACACAAGTCAAGCTTTGATATTTCCGCTTTGCAACCGGGCGTGTATCATATTGAACTGGAAATGCAGGGTCAAAAAATCTGGAAAAAAATCATTCGCAACTAAGCGACTTTTCAACGATAATTTACGAGCGGATTGCTTTGCATGTAAATAGACGCCCAGGTCGGTGCAGCGTTATTATTAAAAAAATGCTGATGCAAAGAGACTGTATTGCATCCTTATTCCTGAGCGCCGTCCTCAACCGGGGCTTCGATTTCACTGCCAGCCAGCTTCACTTCCAGTTCTTTTAACGGAGCGTCTGCATTGCCATTATGCGCAAAAGCTCCCTGCTGAAGCAACTGCCGCAGTCGAAATTCCAGAAAAAGATGACTGATGGTCTGTGGTATTTTTTTCATTGCTTCCATAATGATCTTATGGGCTTTTTGCATCGTTGCCGACACTACACCGCTGATTATTGCATCATAATAGGTCACATCGCGCGAAATAATTTTCTTGCCCCCTTCATAGGTTCTCACCCAGGCATTTTCCTGCTGTAGTTTGTTCCACTCATCTGTTTCAAGTTCATATTCAGAAACACTCACTTCTTTTAACAGCCGTTTCGTTTTTTTGAATTCCTTCGGAGGAACCTGCGAAAAATTGGAAGGGTAAAATAGTTGTCCCTTATCATTCAGAAACGGCAGACCGATAATATTAATGGTATGCAACATTTCAGGATAAGGTTTAAAATATGAAAGCAGCCAGTAGTAGGCACAGACATCTGAAACACAAGGTGATAACCAGAAGCAAACCGGCTCTTCATTTTCAAGGGCCTTTTGAATGATAGCCTGTACATTTTGCTCATCATTAACTGTATCCTGAAAACCGGGAACCATGGCCTGCCAGGCGCCGGTTCTGATAGCATCATGAGATACTTCAGGAGTGCTTAAAATTTCACCAATACCAAGCGTATCTCGCAAGACCAATATTTCTCCCTGTAAATTTTCATCCAGTGCAAATGCAGCTTCCAGATTTTTAGCCGCTTCATGCCCCACTAATATATGTATCATCTTTCCTTGCTTTATTAATTTAAAATTTCATCTACATTATCCAGCTCAATACGCAGGTTATTGATAATAAATTCCTGACGCTGCATGGTATTTTTACCCATATAATATTCCAGTATTTTCTGAATGTGTGCTTCACCGGCCAGCATAACCGGTTCTTTGCGTATGTCTTCGCCAATAAAACCGGCAAATTCATTGGGCGATATTTCACCCAATCCTTTAAAGCGGGTTATTTCCGGTTTACCGGTTAATTTTTTCACGGCTTCCTGCTTTTCAGTTTCGCTGTAGCAATAGATGGTTTCTTTTTTGTCGCGCACCCTGAATAAAGGCGTTTCTAAAATATAAACGTGCCCATTACGAACCAGATCAGGAAAAAACTGCAGAAAGAAAGTCATCACAAGCAGCCGGATATGCATACCGTCCACATCCGCATCGGTAGCGATCACAATGTTATTATAACGCAGATTCTCGATGCTCTGTTCAATATTCAACGCATGCTGCAAAAGGTTCATCTCCTCATTTTCGTACACTATTTTCTTGCTCATACCAAAGCAGTTAAGAGGCTTTCCCTTTAAACTAAAAACAGCCTGTGTTTCTACATTGCGCGATTTGGTGATTGAGCCGCTTGCACTGTCGCCTTCAGTAATAAAGATGGTCGATTCCAGTTTCTTGGTTTCCAGTTCACCTATTTTGGCAGGGGTCATTTTCCCTTCAATCACATCATCGAGATGTACTTTGCAGTCGCGCAGTTTTTTATTATGCAGGTTCGCTTTTTTGGCCCTTTCATTGGCTATTTTCTTAATACCACTCAATTCTTTTCGCTCATGTTCGCTTTGCTCAATTTTCTTTTTAATAGCTTCTGCTGTGGCCGGGTTTCTGTGTAAAAAATTATCCAGTTCGGTTGATAAAAAGTCAAGCATAAAAGCCTTTACGGTCGGACCTTTTTCGTCCATATTGATGCTGCCCAATTTGGTCTTGGTCTGACTTTCAAATACCGGTTCCACCACCCTGACACTGATTGCGGCAACGATACTCTGACGAATATCGCTCGTATCATATTCCTTCTTGAAAAAGTCGCGGATCGTTTTTACAAAAGCTTCGCGAAAGGCCTGCTGATGCGTGCCCCCCTGTGTAGTATGTTGCCCGTTTACAAACGAATAGATTTCCTCCCCATAGTCGTTGCTGTGGGTCAGCGCGATCTCCACATCTTTGCCTTTCAGGTGAATGATCGGATAGCGTATCTCCTCAGGATTTGTTTTCCGTTCAAGCAGATCAAGCAAGCCATTTTTTGAAACAAAGCGCTTTCGATTAAAATGAATAACAAGTCCGGCATTGAGATAACAATAATTCCACAACTGATTCTCGATATATTCTTCGATGTATTTATAATGCTTAAATACGGTATCGTCTGGCGTAAAAAATATCTCGGTACCATTAGGTTCCTTGGTAGCCACTTCTTTATGATCTGCTGTGATCACGCCTTTTGAAAACTCAACCTGCTTCATTTTCCCTTCACGGAAACTTTTCACATTAAACAAACTGCTGAGTGCGTTCACCGCCTTTGTACCAACTCCGTTCAAACCAACTGACTTCTGAAAAACCTGACTGTCATACTTTGCACCGGTATTGATTTTGCTCACGGCATCGATCACCTTACCCAACGGGATGCCGCGGCCATAATCACGAACACGCACACTCCCATCTTTCACTTCCAGTTCTACCTGTTTGCCATGCCCCATGGTAAACTCATCAATACAGTTATCAATGATTTCTTTAAGCAGTACATACACGCCGTCATCTACGCTGCTGCCGTCGCCCAGTTTACCAATATACATTCCCGGCCTCAACCGGATATGTTCACGCCAATCGAGCGATCTGATCGAGCTTTCGTCGTAGATTCCCTGCTGATTATTTTCTGCCATGCTAAAACTGTTATTTGTATTTGCTGAATGCTTACAAATATATTCCGTTCCGGCATGAAATACCCTAATCGTTATTCACAAAGTAGTGGAAAAAATAACTTAAGAAAGCTAAGCGGGCACCCATATTGAAGGGTGGGAATCAATGTACCGTCTTAAGGTGTTTACTACCTAAATGGAAGGTAATCGTATTGAAAAGAGTTGCTTTCAATACTCATGAGCCGGACTATCAGTTTTAGCTAAAATCAGTTTTTCAAAAATTTAAAGCTTTCCGTTTTGATATTGTTGGT
>JADYYU010000276.1 GCA_020853515.1 Chitinophagaceae bacterium
GTGGTGGAAGATGGAAAAAGGAAAGAGACTCGCTATGTAAACGAGCAGCAGGGCCATCCCACTTATCCGGAAATTCTTCTTTTTGAGCATTTTTAACAAGCGCACAAAGATAGTTGAATTAAATTGCATTCAGAATAGTGGCCTGGATTTATGATTGAGGGCTCTGTTTTTTTTGTAAACAAATAGTCAATAATGAAAACGTATTTTAAGTTATCAACGATCCTGTTCTTGGCCTTGCACAGTAGTGTTTCTGCGCAGGACAGTAAAAAGTCGGAAGCCGGGAAAAAGACAGTAAGCATACAAACCAGTATTTACTGCAGTCATTGCAAAAAATGCGAAACCTGCAAGGCCCGGGTCGAAAATAAAGTGTACGAATTAAAGGGGATCCGCTCCGTAGAAATGAATGTTGATAAGCAGACAATTGTTGTAGTCTATAATAGTAAACATGTGGATGAACAAAAGATTAAGGAGCAAATTGCCGCTGCCGGTTATGATGCCGATGATGTAAAAGCAACCGCTGCTCAGGTAGCCGGCTTGGATGACTGCTGCCGAAAGCAGTAAAGGTTTAACAACAGATTTCAGGGCAGGCGGCTTATCTTTGGCATCTAAATTTTTTGATCATGAAAATGAACCGATTAAATTGCTGGAAATGTCTTGTAATGCTGGCTTCAATTTTAGGGCTGGCCAATGTTTTTATTTAAGAATTGTTTTTATGATGACCGACTTCGCATCATGCCGTAATTTGCAAAAATCTGGGTTCAGTTTTTGCTTTGAAAGCGGACATCGTTAAAAAACGTTTTCATCTTTTTTATTATCTGGAAAATGATTGAAATTCTGATTTGCAGTTATCAGAGTTACTTGTTAATCACACTTGTTTTAATGGGCCTGCAGCGAACAAAAAGATACCACGCTATTGATTTCGCAGTTGACGACCGTTCATTTTTCAGGTTCAATATTTGAGTACAGCTCTTAAAATTTCATCCAGTTCAGTTTCAGTATGTACCATCAGTTCGCGCGGTTTGCCTCCGGTGCTTGCACCTACAATGCCTGCGGCTTCTAACTGATCCATAATACGACCTGCGCGGTTGTAACCCAGGTTAAATCTTCGCTGTAACATCGATGTAGACCCGCTGCCTGAACTGACTACCAAACGGGCGCACTGGTCAAACATCTCATCCACATTCGTGAGTGATTTTGAACCGCCACCAGCGAGATCACCTCCGTCAGCGCCATCATATTCTGGTAATTCAAACGCCGATGGGTATCCCTGTTGATTGCCGATAAACTCTACAATTCTTTCCACTTCGGGGGTGTCTACAAATGCACATTGCAGACGCACAATTTCACTGCCGTTTGAGATCAGCATGTCGCCCTGACCGATTAGCTGATCGGCCCCGCCAGAATCGAGAATCGTACGTGAATCTACTTTTGCTGATACTTTAAAGGCAATACGTGCCGGAAAATTTGCTTTGATCGTGCCGGTGATCACATTTACAGATGGTCTTTGTGTAGCAATGATCAGGTGTATGCCCACTGCTCTGGCCAACTGTGCAATACGTGCAATCGGCATTTCCACTTCCTTGCCCGCTGTCATGATCAGGTCGGCAAACTCATCTACTCCCAGTACAATAAAGGGTAAATATTTATGACCGTTATGCGGGTTGAGTTTTCGTTGTATAAACTTTGCATTATACTCTTTTATATTTCGGACGCCAGCATTTTTTAACAGATCATAGCGGTTGTCCATTTCAATACAAAGCGCATTGAGTGTATTAATCACTTTCTTGGTATCTGTAATGATGGCGTCTTCTTCGTTGGGCAATTTCGCCAAAAAGTGTTTCTCAATCACTCTGTAAATTGATAGCTCCACTTTTTTGGGATCCACCATCACAAATTTAAGTTGGGATGGATGCTTTTTATACAGCAGCGACACCAGTATGGTATTGATACCGACTGACTTACCTTGACCGGTGGCGCCTGCCATCAGCAGATGGGGCATTTTAGCCAGATCTACAATGTAATTTTCATTATCTATTTTTTTGCCGATGGCAATGGGCAGACTAAAATCGTTGTGAATAAATTTATCAGACGAGATCATCGCGCGCATCGACACAATTTGTTTTTTTAAATTAGGGACCTCAATACCAATGGTTCCTTTGCCCGGTATGGGTGCAATGATCCGGATACCTAAAGCCGATAAACTCAAAGCAATATCATCTTCGAGGTTACGAATTTTGGATATGCGAACACCTTCAGCCGGTACGATTTCATACAAGGTAACCGTAGGGCCCACCGTTGCAGAAATTTTTGCTATGGCAATGCCGAAGCTTTTAAGCGTATTAATGATCTGATTTTTATTTTGTTCCAGTTCATTTTTATCAATCGAAATTTCTTCAACGTTTCGCTGTTCAAGCAGGTCTAAAGTCGGAAATTTATAATTCCGCAGTTCCAGTTCCGGATCGTAAGGCTCATGTCCTGCAATCGCAGTTTGGGCATCTTCCGCTGGCATCGGTTCTTCTTTATGAACTACTTCCAGTGTAAGGTCATCGCTCCTTTCATGCGTGGCGAATGCGGTGGTTTCGGTAATTTCCAGATCAATCATGGGTCGCTCATCGGCTGAGGACTCGACGGTACTTTCAGGTACTTCTTCTACTATTTCTGCAGGGGGCTCCTGAAAACTTACCGGTTGTGCTTCTTCTGTAAACAAGCTGGCTTCAAAACTATGATCATTGTCGATCATTACAGGCAATACGGCAGATCCGGCCGTTTGATCGGATTCGTCAGATGAAAATAACTTATGCCAGAAGGGAAGTCTGAAAATCGGATTAAAAAACAAAATGACCAGTGTCAGCGACAGTCCGATGATGATAAAAAGTGTCCCTAACTGACCGGCGGCTGTATTTAAGCTGTCTACAATCTTGTTGCCCAAAGCGCCCCCGTATGAAAAAGAGAATTTTTGACGTGAAAAAAAGTAGGAGAATACCGGCGACAGTAACAGCATAAACAAGGTGGTGTAAAAAAGCGTTTTCAGCGTAGACGCAATGCGGCGGTGCAGTAGTAAATTTAAGCCCCAGATGGCAAACATCGGAACCAATAAAAGGGTTGCCAGTCCAAGTCCGCGATAGATAAGTTGATGCGAAACATAGGCACCCAGTTTGCCGGCATTATTGATGACCTGAATACGATTATCTGTCAAAAAGGCGATCACGCTACCCGCGTTGAAAACTTTGTCCTGATCAGTCTGCCATGTATAAAAGTATGAAAAGAACGAAACAGCGAGGAAAATAGAAAATAAAAGGTAGATCAAACCAACTATTTTCTTTAATCTGCCGTCCTTCAATAGAGAAAAGCGGGAAACCGGTTTTTGTTTTGAAACGGAGTTCTTTTTTGAGTTTTTAGCAGAGGAATTTGATTTTTGTTTTGCCATTATCTGTAAGTCGCACAAACCTACATTAATTTGACGAAAAAAATTATTCTTTAGAATTGAAGTGCAGTTATTTTACATTAAAATAGAATACCAGGTCTCAGTTCAAAATAAATTGCGGAAAAGAAATATTTTAACTAAATTTGAACTTTAAATAAAATGCTGATTAAAAATACTTTGAAGAATCTGAAAAGAGCGGTTTGGGGCGTTTTGCTTGTTGCTTTTTTGGTATGCTCTATGGCGATTTCTTCTTTTGCACAATTGACTGTTGTGGGCAGTCAAACGGCCAATGATCTGGCTCAAATGCTTGCAGGTAACGGGGTGACCGTTTCCAATGCTGCTTTTAGCAACTGTGAATTGGTTGCAGAAGGTAAGTTTTGGGTTACGCCTCCGAATGTGAGCAATCTGGGAATCGATAGCGGTATCGTACTGACATCCGGTACAGCGCAGACCGGTTTTCCCGGCATTGGTGTCAATGCACCGGCAGGTGTAAATACAACTTCGCATCTTTCAAATTATGCCGATGTGGATCTGGCTGTTCTGGCTGGGTTCCCTAGCCGTGATGCCTGTGTTTTAGAGTTTGATTTTATTCCTTTGGGTGATACCATCAAGTTTGACTATGTTTTCGGATCTTGTGAATACCCCGATTTTACCTGTAGCTCATTTAATGATGTATTCGGATTTTTTATCAACGGTCCCGGTATCAGCGGACCTTTTACCAATAATAGTAAAAATATTGCAATTGTACCAACAACGATCAGTTGTCCGGTGGGTGTGAATACTGTTAACCTGCCAACACCCGGTGGAAATTGCTGCAATACCAATCAGATTTGTTATAATGCAACAGCGCCCTGTGCAACACTCACTGCCGCACAAATGGCCACTTTTTTTGTTTGTAACGGAGCCGGTACCACGGTGATGTATCCGGGATTTACGTCAGTATTTACGGCTTATGCAGTTACGGTACCTTGCTCAACATATCACCTTAAACTTGCTATCTGTGATGCTTCTGATCAGGCGCTGGACTCAGGTGTGTTTTTGAAAGCGGGCAGTCTTTCCTCCAATTCTATAAGCATCAGCGCTATTTCGAGTTTAATTAGTCCGTATCCTTACATCGTAGAAGGATGTGCAGCGGGTTTTGTTAAAATCAAACGCTCGGTGGCAACGCCTTTTCCTTATACAATGAATTATACTGTTGGTGGCAATGCGTCTTACCCGGCAGATTATACTGTAACTCCTATCCCTGGTGGGCCGCCGTTTGGGCAGGTAACCATTGCAGCCGGTGATACAGTGGCATACCTTGCCATTTCAGCTCTGCAGGATGGTCTCACTGAGGGTATTGAAGAAATTAAAATCTACGAATATGCTGCTTGTTCAAATAACATAGTAGATTCTGTCAGTTTATTTATCAGTGATTCTATCATCATGAATATAATTACGCCTGACACAGCGATCTGTGCAGAAGATAGTGTGCATATTTTGGTAAACGGTTCAGATTCACTTCAGTATACCTGGACGCCGGTAAGCAATATCAATAATCCAAATATCAAGGAGCCTACGGTGAGCCCTAACGTCAGTACCAGTTATATTGTGTGTGCATCTTTGCCACTGGCCGGTTGTGCTCCCACCTGCGATACTATTAATATAACGATCAATCAGCCGCCTAATGTCCATATTTCGAATGATACGATTATTTGTAAGGACATGGTCATACAGTTTAATCCTGTCATTACACCGGCGCAGACTTACACCTATACCTGGAGTGGTACCGGATTGCCTTTTTTGAATGCAGCCAATATTCCCAATCCGGTCGGTACTTTCAGTAATCAGGGTAATTTTGACTTGATATTGCATGTTGAACCTCAGGCTGCCGGCTGTGCAGGTGACGATACCATAACGATTAAAGTATTGCCAAATGACATTACTTTGCATAACAGCGACACGAGTATTTGTAAAGGTGCTCAGGTGCAGATCAATGTTACAGGCGATCCACTGTTCTCTTATAACTGGACGCCGCCAACCTGGTTAAATAATGCCAATATTGAAGATCCAATTTCGCTACCTGATACAACGGTTACCTATACCGTTACGGCAACTTTTCCGGGCTGTATTCCAATGATCAAATCATTTACCATTGATGTACAACCAAATCCGGTAGTGGATCTTGGGGCCGACAGGGAGTTATGCAACTGGGATACTTTGCAGTTAAACCCACTGGTAACACCTGTTTATCCAAATTATATCTATACCTGGAGTCCTGCTGTGGGTCTTACAAGCAGCAATACACTGAATACTGTATTCAACGGTCATTCAAATGGTACCTATCAGTTACTGGTTTCTACACCGGTAGGCTGCAAAGACAGCGACATGGTGGCGATCACTGTACATAGTGTAGAATTTGCCATGATAACCCCGTCTGAGTCTACCTTATGTCCAAAAGGATCTGTTCAGTATCAATCAAGTGGCGGTATCAGCTATTTCTGGTCGCCCTCAACCTTCCTGAATGATTCGCTGATCGGGAATCCGGTTGCGACCCCGATTTCGGATATCGATTACACCGTTTATTCGCAAAGTATCTTTGGTTGTACCGATACAGATATTGTCAGAATTCAAATGGTTTCTGATGCCGTGCTAGATGCGGGCGACGACCAAACCCTTTATCCGGGTGAAAGTGCGCAACTGAATGCAACAGGTAACTGTTCGTTTTTTACGTGGACACCCGCTGCATTTTTATCGAATAATTTAATTTCAAACCCGATTGCAAATCCGCCTGTAACCACGCAGTATTTTGTAGCAGCCACTACCGAATACGGCTGTGCAGCAATAGATTCTGTCACGATTAGGATTTCTCCCGAATCTATATTAGATTTGCCTAATGCTTTTAGTCCGGGTGCCGGCACAAGTATTAATGACGAGTTAAGAATTATTGTGAGAGGAATGGCGACACTTAATTTTTTCAGAGTGTACAACAGATGGGGAGAGCTGGTATATAGTACTTCGGACATTAATAAAGGCTGGAACGGGCAATATAAGGGCAAACCACAACCATTGGGTGTGTATGTATATGTGTTGGACGCAGCAACATCCACAGGTAAAAAAATATTTAAACAAGGTAATATAACTTTAATAAGATAAAATGTTAAACATCATGAACATAAAAAGAATTACACGCAAGATAACTGTAGCATTAGCACTTACGGCAGGTGCCTTTTCAATGCAGGCTCAGGATATGCACTTCTCGCAATTCAACGGTGCACCAATGATCCTGAATCCTGCCCTTACAGGCAATTTTTCTGGCTTGTATCGAGTTACTGGTATATTCAGAAATCAATGGTCAAGTGTCACTACACCTTATGTAACTTTTGGTGGTTCTATAGACGGCCCTTTAAAAAAAGACGTCGCAATTGACGACTATTTATCTGGTGGATTAAGCATTTATAATGATCGATCGGGTGATGGTAATCTTGCAAATTTGTCTACTTTAGCATCTATCGCCTATCATAAATTTCTGGGTGAAGAGTCAAAAGTGGCTTTATCTGTAGGTTTACAAGGTGGATATACGCAAAAGAGTATCGATTTGTCTCGTTTATACTGGCAGGATGAGTTTAAAAATGGAGGCTTTCAGCCAGGTACAACAGGAGAACAATTAAATCCTAAAATTAAATATTTTACTGCGAATGCAGGTTTAAGTTTTCAACACGCTGTCAGTGAAGGTTTCAGTTATCAACTCGGTATCGCAGGCCATAACTTAAATCAGCCTCAGGAGTCATTTTTGAAAAAAGCAAATAATGAAGTGGGATTAGGCATGCGTATAAATGGTCAGGTTGGTGCAGTTATTAAAGGCGGCGACAGACTTTTTATTAAGCCCGCTTTTATGTATCAAACCCAAACCGCTGCTACTGAAATGATAGGCGGAACTGAATTTTTATATATTGTAGGCGAGCCGGATATTCAGTCAGTAGCAACCGGCGTTTTTGTTGGTGCATTTTATCGCTTTGGCGATGCCACACTGATCACCGGAGGACTGGAATTTAAAGGCTTCCGCGTTGGATTTGCCTATGATTACAATATGTCAAATCTGAAAGTTGCATCTGGCGGAAATGGTGGTTTTGAAATTGCATTACGCTACATAAAGCCAAACCCGCTTGACTTCGCTAAGAGAATCGCTTTCCCTTGCGCAAGATTTTAAAAAAAATAACCGACAAGGTTTTTTTATTTAAACATTTACATATATATTTACGCTTATATATAAACATTTCAAAGAAATGAGAAGAAAACTTTTGATACTATCGTTGATTACCGCTTTATTTTGTGTTGGTTCGGTAAGTAATGTACATGCAGCCCCTAAGGATGATCCGGCTGCAAAATTGCCTTTTAAGAAGAAACTAAAATGGGCTGATGCGTTATATAAGCAAGCAAGTTTTTATACTGCGGTTGACTATTATGCTCAATTAAAAAAAGAACAACCGCGAAACCCGTATGTAACCTATATGCTCGATGAATGTCACTGGATGATGAGAGATTACCCGCCTGCAGCAGAATATTATTTTGAAGCATTTACATTGGCACCGGAATTATACAAGGAGGCCCCTTTTAAAGAAGGTTTGATGAGAAAGCAAAATGGCGACTATGTAAGAGCGATCGAACGTTTTACTTATTATAAAGATAATTATAAGGGTAAAAACAAGAAAATGAAATTGTATGCCCAGCGCCATATTGATGGTTGTTTGATGGCCATTAAATCGTTCGAAGACCCGGGCAGGGCTTTTGTGAAAAATGCAGGTCCTAATGTAAATACGGCTTATACTGAATTGTCGCCTCTACCTTTGGGAGATACGGCCCTCTTATTTGCTACAATGGATCAAAATAAGATCATTGACCCGAAAGATACCAAAAGAAAAGACTGGGTTTCCCGTTTTATGTGGTCTCCGAAGGAATTTGACAGAACAAGAATAAAAGACAGTTTTGAAGTGAAAATGAAATTTGAAGACGGTAAATACAACGACCTTAAGTACCATGTTGGCAATGGTTCGTGGAGTCCGGGTGGTGGCCGTTTTTATTTTACGAAATGTAAGGAAGACAGTTTGACTACAAAATGTAAAATTTATGTAGATACTTTCAGCAAGAAGAAAGGCCAATGGAGCGGTCCTAAAGAAATGGATGAGTTTATCAACGATCCTGAATCGAACAATACGCAGCCTTATTGCGCTATGGTTGGTAAAAAGGAAGTGCTGTTTTTTGTTTCAAACAGAAAACTGCAAGGTGCCGGTGGATATGATATCTGGTATACTGTTTATGATTCCGCACGACGCTCATACAGACGTCCGCAAAACTGTGGTAAGAAAGTGAACTCTTTCGACGATGAGGGTACACCTTACTTTGACAGCAAAAAAGGTAAATTGTATTTTGCTTCAAAAGGTTGGCCAAGTTTAGGCGGATATGATATTTTTTCTGCCGATGCAGCGAGTCCTTCCAGATATAGCAATTTGCAAAATCTTGGTTTTCCTATAAACTCTTCTGCTGATGATATGTATTACATTCAAGATCCGGGCAAGAAAGATAATGCTTATGTTGTTTCAAATAGATTGGGAAGTTACTACGTAAAAAATCCAACTTGCTGCGATGACATCTGGAGAATTATTAAGGAACCTAACTTTTATGTAAAAGGTACCGTGCTAGATGAAGTGACCAATCAGCAAATTGATAAAGTGGTTGTAAAAATGAAGGATGAAGCAAGTGGAGCATTAAGAGACACTGCTTTTTCAAAAGAAGGTAACTTCTTATTTTACACACCAATGGGTAAAAATTACAGTATTACTGCTGATAAAAAAGAATATGTATCTGGTCGCACAGTAGTAAGTACAACAGGCAAGTCTACTATGGATCCTGATGATACAACAGCAGTCATTATCTATATGAGGAAAATTTCAAAGGATTTTGAATTTCATGTAAATAATGTGTACTACAATTTTGATAAAGGTGAATTTCAACCTGATTCTTATGCCGCATTAGATTCTATGGTAAGATTTTTAACTGATAATCCATCTTTAAGCGTAGAAATCCGCTCTTATACCGATAGTAAAGGATTAGAGTCCTATAATGATGAGTTATCTGTTAAACGTGCACAGGCTGTCATGAGTTACATGGGTTCTAAAGGGATCGACCGTGGCCGTATGATAGCACGTGGTGAAGGTATGAAAAACCCGATCAAACCTAATAAGATCAATGGTCAGGATAACCCTACAGGACGACAGTATAATCGTCGTACAGAGTTCCGTATCATCGGTGAAAGTCCGGATCTTCGAATTATTTACGACATCAACAAGCCCGAGTATATCGACAAATCAGGAAATGAAAACAGGAACAAAAACCTGCAGATCAACAATGACGAAAATGACGAAGGTGGAGCACCTGATGCAGATATTAATCCTGGTAGTAGGGTAGGTGGACAGTAGTGTCAACAATCTTTAAGATAATTTAATTATTAAGGCTTCCATAAGGAAGCCTTAATTGTTTTGTGCGGGTATCTATGAGTATCATGGTCATACTACCTGGCGTTATTCGCATGGTATGAAACAGCAGTTATAGTTTTCATTTTATACCTGCAGTTTGTTAGTATTTTTCTGAATAAGGCAGTCGCCTAATCAGATTTTATAGTAGCTGAAATTTGAATAGATTATCACTAGACCACTAACTCTAAAGGGCTGCATTAGATTAATTGGTAAGGTTAGTGATTTACGGATCGTTATTTGTGGCGCTACTTAAAGTTTGCTGTATCGTATAGGATGCATAAAGTACTCTCTGTGAAATGAATGCAAAATAGAAACAATTCGACTTTTCTAATACTGTTGGTCTGTACATAACCAAATCCTTCAACCCATTTTAAAATAAACAGATCTTATTGGGGCTGTGTCCAGAGCCGATTCGAAACATTACTTATTTGGCCAGTACACTGATAATATCTATCAGGTCATTAGCGATTGGTTTTTGCAATTTTACGCAGGAACTAAAGGGTGTAAACATGATCTCGTTATTAACTAAACCTGCCATCTCCAGTGTCCGTCCCTGTATCAAAGCTTCCACGGCTGCATAACCAAGTCTGCTGGCTAGAATACGGTCAAAGCAACTGGGCGTCCCGCCCCGCTGCATGTGTCCCAAAATACTTACGCGGGTTTCTACTTCTGGTAGCTTATCATTTATAATTGTGGCTAGTTTGTATGCCCCGCCAAATTCGTCGCCCTCAGCCACTACTATAATATTGGTGAGTTTTTTTCGGCGGTGGTCGTTGCTGACAGCATTAATAAATGCCTCAAGGCCTTCCTGCTGTTCGGGTATAAAAATATGTTCAGCGCCGCAGGCAATGCCACTTTGCAGGGCAATATAACCCGCATCGCGGCCCATTACCTCTATAATAAAAAGTCTGTTGTGCGATTCGGCCGTATCCCGAATTTTGTCGATCGCCCATACGGCCGTATTCACGGCAGTGTCAAAGCCAATCGTATAATCAGTGCCGCTCAGGTCATTATCAATTGTGCCCGGTAATCCGATGGCAGGAATTTGATACTTTTTAAAAAATTCCACAGCCCCCCTGAAAGTGCCATCACCGCCTATGAGGATGAGTGAGCTAATATCGTTTTTTAGCAGATTTTGATAGGCTTTTTCCATCCCTTCTTCTGTCATGAATGCCTTGCTGCGTGCCGTTTTTAAAATGGTGCCACCACGTTGAATGATATTTGAAACATCGGTGGTTTTCAATTCCCTGATCTGACCTTCTATCATGCCCTGATAGCCATTCATTATGCCCATAGGTACAATATCATGATGTAATGCGGTTCGTACGATGGCCCTGATCGCTGCATTCATACCCGGTGAATCACCACCGGAAGTAAGCAGTCCAATATTTTTTAGTTTTTGCATAGTCATATTTATTTTAGGAAACCAGCCGATCAAGCGCTGACTTTAATTTTGAAAGCATTACAGGTATTTCATCTAATGCACAGGTACCCACACTTAAGCGGTACCATTCGCTTTCTTTATGGGCTCCAAAGGCCGAAAAGGGCACTAAGGCGAGTGAGGCATATTCTAGTAAAAATGCTGTCATGGCTGCAGTATCCTGAATGAGGTTGCCGTCGGGATCTTTATTATTTTTAAATGAAAACCGGATAGTCAGGTACATGGCGGCTGTAGGCGAAATGGCCTCGACCGGATAGCCTGCCGATTGCAGATTTTGAATGCCCTCATAGATGAGACGTAAGCGCTGTTCGATTTTATTTTTGGTGGTTTCTAAGTAGTCATCCACGGCATCTTCGTTCTGTAAAAATTGTGCGGTCGCTACCTGCTCTGCCATAGGACTCCAGGCTCCGATATGACTTAGGATGCCTTTCATTTTATCTATGACGACTGCAGGGCCAAATGCCCATCCAACACGCACCCCTGTTGCACAAAATGCCTTACTGATTCCATCAATATAGATGGTATATTCAGATAGCTCAGGAAATAAACTTACCGGGTCATAATGCACCGCATCTCCGTAAGTGAGGGTGCTGTAGATCTGGTCGTATAAAATATAGAGAGGCTTCTGGGTTGCGGATCTGCTTTTATTTTCGTCTATAACTGCCTGACAGATTTTAGAAAGCTGTTCTTTAGAAAAGACGGTACCTGTAGGGTTTAATGGAGAACATAACGCCAGCAAAGTAGCCTCCTTAAAATGGGGAATCAGTTCTTCGGCTGCCGGTAAGAAATTATTTTCTACGCTTGTTTCAATACAAATATGTTCGCCACCCACAAAGTGGGTGTAATGGTTATTGTTCCACGAAGGTACCGGGTAAATGACTTTTTCTCCCGCATCGCAGATTGTACGGTACGCAGCATAAATCAAAGGTCGGCCACCGCCTGAAATCAGAATACTACCTGCGTCATAATTTAAATGCAATTTTCTGCATATAAACTGCGAAACTGCCGTTCTTAATGAAGCGATTCCATTCGCAGGCGGGTAGTTGGTTTTTTTTTGCCGGTAGGCTTCAATAATTTCATGTTCAAGCAGGGCAGGAATGGGGAATATGGCCGGATCAAAATCACCGATGGTAAAATTGTAGATTTTGTTGCCTTGTTTAATGCGGTCGCTGATCTCGTTACCTAATTTAATGATCTCAGAAGGAATCAGCGTATCTGCGAGTTTAGAAA
Organism: Chitinophagaceae bacterium; assembly: GCA_020853515.1. Lineage (GTDB taxonomy): Bacteria > Bacteroidota > Bacteroidia > Chitinophagales > Chitinophagaceae > OLB11. The sequence goes on from JADYYU010000276.1 coordinate 12,608, forward strand.
CTTTGCTCATAATGCCAAATAAGTACTTTTTAGTGAAAGTACATAATGTTTTTAATTTAAACTTGCATCCCAATGATTTTATGGAAAACTTAAAATGATACATCTATGTGCAAATTCAAGATCATGAAAATTTATCTGATACTCATGTTATTTTCTGCCTGCGGTTATTACTCTGATCAGTCTCAAATGAAACAAGCTGCAGATGAAGTTACCGCTCCGTCAAAGCAGTGGATCTTTGAAGATGGCCAAACGGTTGGTGAACGGATATTAACACCGGAAGGCTACACCCGGTTGCAGGCACCGGCAAATTCATTCGCAACGTATCTACGAAGCAGACCACTTAAACCGCATACATCGAAAGTGCATTTATATAATGGTGAATTGAAATCAAATCAAACTGTGCATGCGGGCATCCTCGATGTGCCGGTGGGTAAAACGGATCTGCAGCAATGTGCTGATGCGGTGATGCGCTTGCGAGCCGATTATTTATTCAGCGAAAAAAGATATGATGA
>JADYYU010000277.1 GCA_020853515.1 Chitinophagaceae bacterium
AGCCCGAATAGACCTCGTGTTTCAGTTCATTATGAAAAATTTTAAAAATGAAATATATATTGAGGAAATTGCATCCAGACTTAATATGAGTGTGGGTTCTTTTTCCCGATACTTCAGGCACCATACGCGAAAGACATTTTCAAATTACGTAACTGAAATACGGATAAGCCACGGATGTCAGTTGCTTATAGAAGACAGACACAGAGTTTCTGAAATTGGCTACCTGATAGGATTTGAGAACCAATCAAATTTCTACCGGCATTTTAAAAAGTACACCGGTCTTACCCCTAAGGAGTATAAAAGCCGATTTTTACATGGCGAACATGATATTGCTTTTTCATCGCATGTGTAAGACAGGCTTCTAATTTAACGCAGGACGAAGGAGTGCGCAAGGTGGTTGTTTAAATCAGCAGTGTATGGGCTGATACCTGAAAATGACTGGTAAATATCCTCATATCGCCTGTTTTCAGGCAGGCATCTGCAGGTGTCAAATAGCAGAATGTCAAGCTTATTGCAATGATTGATCTGACGCTTGCTTTCCTTTTATATCCCATCAGTATCTTGCCCGTCCCCCGGTTAGATCAAATGTAAATCCGGTAGTAAAACTGTTCTCAGGCGACAGAATATATAAAGCCAGATTGGCTGCTTCATCCAGCGTGCCGCATCGCTTCATCGGTATTTTATCAGTCATAAACTTTACCTGTTCATCCGGCATGTTGTCTACAAGCGGTGTGCGAATCACTGCTGGTGCCATTGCATTGATTGTTATTCCTGATTCTGCATATTCTGACCCTTGTACTTTAGTCATGCCAATCACAGCTGCCTTTGAAGCCGAGTAAGCCAGCATACCCGCATTCCCTTCCTTACCGGCGATAGAGGCAAGATGCAATATGCGCCCGTAATGATGCTCAAGCATATTGGGTATAACAGCCTGTGATGTGTAAACGCAACTCATAAAGTTCACATCAAATACGAGCTTTACGTTTTCTACATCTACCTCGTGGCTCTTGATGTTAGTGATACCTGTGATGCCAACACAATTGACCAGAATGTCTATTTTTTTTTCTTTGCTGATAATTGAAAACACTTCATCGTTCACACGTTTTCGGTTGGTGACATCAATAGTCACCGGCACAAACTGTTCGTTGTTGCCGAAGTGCTTATGCAGTAACTCACCATTCAGGTCAAAAGCGTACACCTTTGTGCCATTTTCCATTAATTTAAATGCTATTGCTCTGCCAATACCGGATGCTGCACCGGTTACTATTGCTATTTGATTTTTAAGATTAATTGTCATAATATTTTGAAGTTCGTTGTTGGGAGGAGTCGGGGTTAAAAAGATTTAACTAAAGTGACTATTCGTTCATTCAGTTCTCTAATATAGTTGATAGAAGAGTCATCAGGTAAATAAGCAGCTTTCCTGGCTATGCTGTTGGATAAAACACCACGCGCCTTCAGCAGTTCTTTTTCTGCATAATGAAACAACTCCATATTCTGTAAAGAGAAAAATATTTGCGGCATTACTTTTTCAAAAAGGGTGAATGCTTTATCTGACTCACCCATTCTCCTCAGTGTGAAAACTTTCTGTAGTATGTCCGCTACAGCCAGACCGGGCATAACGCCTGAGATACCTATTGGCACTAATTCCAGCATATACAGTCCACCCCAGCCTTCAAACAAACCAACTTTTCCTTCTGTTACATGAATAATGTTTTCAAATTTGGGTGCACAAAGGGGCTCTTCTAATTTCAGGTATTTAAAGTTGGGATGTTTTTCGTTTAACGCTTTAATAAAGGATGCACTTATGGATGATCCGCCCGGGTTGAAATCCTGAATAAGTACCGGTGTTCCGGGTATAGCAGAAAGGAAACCAGATAAATATTCCATCAATGAGTTTTCGGGTAGACTAAATATTCTGGGTACCGCTAATGAAATGATATCTGCGCCATTTGCCACATTTTCCTGTGCCAGCCTGATAGCCGATTTTAACGAAGGATGATTGGATTGTGCAACAATTTTTATTCTTCCTTTGGACTGGTCTACTGCGATTTTTACCACCCGTATTTTTTCATCGTCAGTTAGCTTGTAAAACTCACTGGCGTATGCAGGAAGGCAGGCTGCTTCAATGCTGCAGGAGCAGGCAAAGTCTACCAGGTTTCTTAATGCTGCTTCATCTATTTCTTCATTCTCCAAAAACGGTGTTGGTATGATCGGAACAACACCTTCCATTAATTTGTCTTTAAAGTCCATGTTATGATGTTTAAGTTGTTTTTACTTTTCTGTTTGCAAAGCTTTCAACTACTGTTAGCATGATGAGGGATACCAGTACCAGCACTCCACCTGCAATAGATTGCATGTTGAGTGTTTCACCCAGCCAAATTGCTGCTATGGGTAATCCGAAAAACGTAATCAGGTAGTTGGATATCGCTACGTCTGTAGCCTCTAGATATTTGAGTGCCACAAAGAACAATACCATTGAAAGAAAATTATGAAAGAAAGTTAGCGTACCTAAAAAGCCAATCCAGGTGTCTGTTGTGAAAGTTGGGATGCGGCTGAAAATATCCAGTTCATAGTACAGTACAAAAGGAGTAAGAAGTATCACCATAATTACATAAGTATAGAATACCATCTCCATCCCCGTGAATTTGTCAGCAATTTTTTTACAACCTACATTGTAATAGGCGTTGCCAATCAACGCCAGAAAAATGAGGAGGTTACCCATAGCGTACTGTGAACCAAAGTCCATTTTTCTGATATCGTTGGTAGAACAAAGCAGAACCCCTGCAATGGCTATTGCAAAGCATATCCATTTGATACGGTTCATTCTTTCTTTTAGAATAAAGAAGGCCAGCACCGTAGTTAACACCGGTAGTATCAATACCAGAATAGCAGCATTGCTTGCCTGCGAATAGCGGGTACCGAATGTCATTAATACCTGAGAAGGGAAAGCGCCTAAAATAACAAGCGGTATAAAGACCCTAAAGTCTTTCAGTCGGC
>JADYYU010000278.1 GCA_020853515.1 Chitinophagaceae bacterium
GCGGCAGTAACAGGATCGTAGCTAAAAGTTTCGGAACGGAAAAAATCGAAGAAGAAATCAGCCGTTTATTTCCGAATGCCCGGGTGCAGCGATTTGACTGGGACAGCCTGAAAGTAAAGAATAAATACATCGAAACCATCAGGCAATTTGAGAATCGTGAAATTGATATTTTGGTCGGTACACAGATGGTGGTGAAGGGACTAGATTTTGAACATGTAAATTTAGTCGGGATACTCAGCGCCGATAAATTGCTTTCGTATCCTGATTTCAGGGTCAATGAAAGGGCCTTTCAACTGATAGAGCAGGTATCAGGCAGGGCCGGACGTAAAGATGATCAGGGTGAGGTGCTGATCCAACTTTTTAATACACAGCATCCTGTGCTTTCATTTTTAAAACGGCATGATTACGACGGCTTTTATCAGGAAGAAATTGCCATGCGAAAAGAGTTTTTGTATCCGCCTTTTGTGCGCCTCATCAAAATTAATTTGCGGCACAAGCAGGCAGAGACTGTTAAAAAGGCCGCAGCGAAATTATTTGAAGATCTGCAAGAGTTGCCGAAGACAGTTTTTTTTGGTCCGGCAGAACCTTCTGTCAGTCGTATCAGAACCTACTATATTCAGGAAATTCTGCTTAAGACAAACCGCGATCCGGCCCATCTGATAGCAGTGAAAAAAATCATTCGTGAAAAAATTTCCTACCTCACGGCCACCAACCATTTTACAACGGTCTTTGTGAGTGTTGATGTTGATCCTTAAAATTTCAATGACCACACTGTTTAGCTTCTGATGGCTACAACGGGATTCAGAAAAGCCGCTTTTTTGGCAGGTAAAAATCCGGCGATTACACCAACAACAAGACTGATACTGACGCCCAGTACAAAATTGCCAAGAGATAAAAAAACAGGAAAATCAAGGATCGCGCTGAGTATAAACGACAATAGAAATACAAGTGTTATACCTATAAAGCCACCAATTAAACATAGAATGATAGACTCCAGCAGAAAGTCAAGTAATATTTGAGCTGATTTGGCGCCCAGTGCTTTTTTTAACCCGATTTGTCCGGTTCTTTCTTTCACAGAAACATACATGATATTGGCAATTCCAAAGCAACCGACGATCAGTGAAAAGAATCCGATGATCCAGCCGCTGATTTTTATTTTGCTGAATAGCTCATTCACCTTGCTTTGAATAGCGTCTAATTTGTTGATCGAAAAATTATCGGGTTCACGGGGTTTTAATTTTCTGATTGCACGCAAAGTGCTGATCAGGTCAAAATAGAGATCTTCCACATCTACATTTTTACGTGCTTCGATCATTATCATGGGGTCGGTAAATCCGTTTCCAATATTCCCGTCAATATCTTTTACATTGGCCAGATAAAGGTAAGGGATTATGATGCCGCCGTCAAAGTCAAAGCCCATATTACTTCGGCCATGCTTTTTCAAAACACCCGCGATCACGCAATTCCGACCATACACATTAATACTGCGGCCAACTGGAGAAACAGTTGGCGGAAATAAATCTGCAGCAATCGTATGCCCGATAACGACCGTATTGGTATTTGGATTATACATTTCATTATTGCTGAAATAACGGCCGTACGCAATGTCAAAACTTTGAAATTTTTCGAAGTCGGCAGTCACTGCAAATATACCGGCATAGCTTTCTTTGCCCTCATTGGCGGCTTTTGTCTGATCGGTGTAGCAAAGACAAATTTGATAGGCGCTGTTCAGGTATTTTTTTAATTGCACCACCTCATAATAATTGCATACAGGTCTTGATTTATATTTACACCACGGATATTCTCCTTTGTCTTCCGGTATCCACGGATATTTGCCCACATATAAATTTTTGCTACCCAGTGTCAGCATATTTTGCTGTATATTTTGTTGCAGACTGTCAAATACGGTGAGTACAGAAATAATGCAAAAAATACCGATGGTTACACCCAGTAATGAAAGAAAGGTTCGCAATTTATTGGTGCGTAACTCATTCAGTACCATGGCCAGACTTTCAGCAAAAAAATACATTGTCTGCAAAGCTAATGGTGATTGCTGAACAGGCAAGCAGTTTTTTCAGTACTCATTTTTTCGATTGTTTGGACTTAAGGCCAGGTTGGGAGAATTCTCAGGCGGGTGCTGTTTAGTCTGCGCAATAACACTTAGTTTTGCACCTGCTATGCAACTTTCTCAGGGACGACGGACTTTACAGGTATTATTGCAAAAGGAATTTTCATTGTTCATGGCAACACGCTTTATTCTGATTTTTTCGCTTTTTCTTCAAAATACGGTTGTCAGTTATAAACTGTACTCGCTGACAAAAGATCCCTTGTCTTTGGGACTTGTCGGCTTGTTTGAAGTGATACCCGCATTTGGCTGTGCCTTTTTTGCCGGTTATGTTGTGGACAGAAAAGAAAAGCGAACGATGTATTTGCTTTGTATTGTAGGCTATGTACTTAATTCGATCCTGTTGCTGTATGTTACTTCCGCTCATTTTACAAACCGCTATTCCATTTCTGCCATGGAGTACATGATCTATGCCGCCATGTTTATCAGCGGCTTTATCAGGGCATTTTTGGCTCCTTCATCTTTTTCTCTGTTGCCGTTGCTGATCAAAAAAGAAGATATTCCTTTTGCCATTACCTGGAGCAGCACATCATGGATGCTGGGTGCCGTGCTGGGGCCATTGGCCGGGGGCATTTTATTGGCTCATGCAGGTATTTCGTTATCCATTTCTGTCGCTTTGGTACTGTTGTGTTTGTCATCGTTTTTTATTTTGGCTATCAAGCGCAAACCTGTTCACTATAGCAAGGATATCGGCATCCTGAAAGGGCTTGCTCAGGGCTTCAGGTTTGTATTTCGCAATCAGATCATTCTGGCTGTTTTAAGTCTCGACCTTTTCGCTGTTTTGTTTGGAGGCGCTGAGGCCCTGCTTCCAGTTGTTTCTACTGAAATTCTAAAAGTGGGTGAAGTGGGTTTTGGTTGGCTTAGAAGTGCACATGGTATTGGTTCTATCTTTTTGTTACTGGTGCTGACCTATCTGCCACTCAAAAATCATGTGGGTAAAAAGCTACTGGTTTGCGTGGCACTTTACGGAGTTTGCATTTTGTTATTTGGCATTTCAACTTCTTTTATTTTTTCCTTTCTATTGTTATTTTTTGCCGGCTTGTTTGATGGCGTCAGTGTAGTGATCAGGCATTCTATTTTACAAATGAAAACACCGGAAGAATTGAAGGGCCGGGTGTCGTCGATCAATATGATGTTCATCAGCTCAAGCAATGAACTTGGTGCGTTTGAAAGCGGTTTTACTGCGAAGTATCTGGGTACCGTGCCTGCCATTGTGTTTGGTGGTATTATGACCCTGGCGGTGGTTGTAGCTACTTATTTTAAAGCACCGGCCTTGAAAAATCTTCATTCGATGGAAGATGAAACTGTGGATAAAAAGTTGTAAGGTGGTGTCCGTTAATCTTCTGTGACTGGAACGGTAATGCTGATTTCTTCCTCTGTACTGATGGTATAAGGAATACCCCCTTTTACGGTTTGAGAAATGGACGGATCCCAGCCCTTTGCAAATAAATAATAGTCTCCTTTTTTGAGACCGCTGATGATGGTATAGCTGTTGCCGTCAGCATCTTTTGTAAAAGCCTGGTTCAGATCGTACTGATTGTCCGATGGTGCTTCTGAAGAATTAAATTTAATGTACACCATGCAACTGTCGATGGGCGCGGTATGGTGAAATGCGTTTATTTTTAAATTCGCCTGGCCGCCTAAGCCGCCACTAGGTTTTTTTTTACAGCCGGTATTGCTCAGAAGCAAAAGGCAAACAATCGCAGTGAGTAAGGTTTTCATATCGTAAAGCTAAGCCTTTTTAATGAAAAAAATGATTGTTATTAGAATATAATTGGCTGTTGACTCTCCGTTGAAATTGTTATTTTTGTGAGCTGCTGCTGAGCATTTTAGCAAAACCAGCATTTTTACTTTTTTGATTGAAAAGATTTTTTAAAATAACAGGATATTTTTTACTATCCATTGTACTGCTGCTGCTTGTGGCCGTATGGATGCTTTCTATGGAAAAATATCAGAATATTCTGGTGAAAAGAGTCAGCAAATTTTTAAGCGAAAAGTTGCATACTAAAGTAGAGATCGCACATGTAAAATTCACATTTTTTAATAATTTCAATATCGATGGGGTTTATATTGAAGATGATCAGAAAGATACACTGGCTTATATTGGGTCGTTAAAAATAAAATCAAGCGACTTACTCAGTGCCTACTGGAATGATCAAACGCCGGTAATTAAACATCTGGAACTGGCAGACGGATTTGTCTATATGAACCGTTCAAAAGACTCTGTATGGAATTACGACTTTTTGAATGCGGCATTCGGTTCCGGAAATAAGGATACCATCAAAAAGGATCTTGCAGAAAAAAAAGGTCAGACAAGCGACAAGGCTTTGCTTGACCTGAAAGAATTACGGTGTAAAAATGTGAAGTTTTATATGGACGACGCATGGGCTGGAAGGGATATGCGATTTGAAGTCGGAAGCCTGGCGCTGGATGTCGAAAATTTTGATCTGGCAAAATGGACAATTAAAATAAAAAGCATCGCTGTCGATCAGACGAATGTACTGGTGAAGGAGTCTGTGGGCGGTGAACCCGAAGATCTTACTCCGGACGATACCACAGAATGGGGGACTCCTTTTAATCCGGGGCAGATTGCACTCAGTTTGCAAAATCTGACCATTGCCAACAGCAGCTTTCGTTTTCAGAACGGAACCGATACCGCTAAGGCCGGAGAGTTTGATGCTAAAGATTTGTTTTTTAAGAACATTAGCCTGGCCATGGAAAATACAAAAGTGGTCGCCGATACGCTGTTCGCAAATATCAGCCAACTGCATGTGGAAGAGAGATGTGGCTTGCAGATCAAAGACCTGAGCGGTCAACTTAAATTATCACAGGTGCAGGCGCAACTGTCGCAAATGAAACTGGAAACCAACCATTCCCTGCTGCAGGATCACTATGAAATGCGGTATAGAAATTTTCACGATTTTAATGATTACATTCACAAGGTGCAGATGATCGCACGGTTAAAAAAATCTACAGTATCTTCCATTGATATCGCTTACTTTGCAAATACGCTGAAACAATACCCCATTGCGGTAAACCTCAATGCCGCAGCGAATGGTACCGTCGATGATCTGGATATACAGATCGATGACCTCAATACAAGGAGTAGTAGTTTGGCCGGGCATGTCAGCATCAAAGGATTGCCGGATATTAATGAAACGATCTTTAACGCCGATATTACACAGTTAGTGACTTCAGGCAGTGACTTAAATGCGCTGATACCGCAAACAAAAGTAGAGGCGGTCGCCTGGGGCGAATTGAAGTCGATCCGGTTTAAGGGGCAGTACAGCGGCCGGGTCAATGACTTTCATACCAAAGGCGATTTGCTGACTTCGCTTGGAAACGCCTATGTTGATCTGGACCTGAATCTAAACTCCAAAAGTCCGGTTTATGCGGGTGAGATCCGGACTGAAAATTTTTTCCTGGGTAAACTCATACGGCAAAGTACCATTGGGCATGTTAGTATGAATGGCAAAATCAATGGCAGCGGATTCGATCTCAATTCTCTGAATACGAAAGTAAATGCAACGGTCTCAAAAATAGAAATAGATCAGATCATTTACCGCAATCTCACTATAAACGGTCTGGTTTCGAACAGGAAATTTGATGGCATTTTTGTATCGCTCGATTCAAATATGGCGTTTAATTTTAATGGTGTACTTGACATATCCGGCAAAATGCCCTCTTTGCATTTTAACTCACGGATTCTCCGGTTTGATTTGCAGAAGTTCGGCCTGACAAAAGAGAGCACTGTCATCTCCTGTCTGGCATCACTGAATTTCAGAGGGAATACGATTGATAATTTTTTAGGAGAAGCAGCCTTGCGAAATATTGTTTTACATACCAAGGATAAAACCTTGCACATGGATAGCATGAACCTCATGTCGGCTTATCTTAATGACGAAAAGCTGATACAGTTAAAGAGTTCTGTGGCAGATGCTGAGATCAAAGGCAAATTCAATATCTCAGAACTTTCAAATGCCCTGCAATTGTATTTGTGCCATTACCTGCCGCATTATATCAGTAAGCCCGACAAAGTGATCAACGAGCAATTCGCATATAATGTACAAATTAAGGAGGCAGACCAGTTACTGGGTGTTTTTTTACCTGCATTGCGGGACGTTAATGGTACCACTTTTTCAGGTAGTCTGAACACATATGAAAAGAAGTTTTCCATGGATGCCTATTTTCCGAATATCGCTTACGACAATATGAAGGTACGGGAACTGTATGTGGTAAGTGCAGGCGACTTTTCGAGTTTTGATATGAACGTTAACAGCAAAGATCTGTTTTATAATAATGAGTCTATCATCCCTTCATTTCAGATTAACACCACGATGGCGCGCGACACCGCTGTGCTGGAAGTGAATACACAAAGTATCAACGACCTGCTTGGAAATGCATCGATCAAACTGAAGGGCACCGCCAGCGACAATAAATTGTACGTAACGATGCTGCCATCCAATATCAGTATTAAGCAGGATAAATGGCAGTTATACAGCAACCATGAAATGGTGATCGGGAATGAAGTGATGATCGATGATTTTATTGCTGAAAGCGGAGCGCAAAAAATAACCATCAACACCAGTCAGGGAGCCACCAACGACCTGATCGCAGATTTTGAGAACCTTGACCTTGAAAGTATTTCTTTATATGCGGGCCTGGTTTCTCAGCAGTACTTCGGAAGGCTGAGTGGTCAGCTCAGGGTGAAGGATTTTATGAATAATCCCGATGTGTATGCCCGTGTGGTTTCAAACAATGAAGTTCGTATCAACAGAGATACACTCGGTATGATCGCACTCGATGTAAACTACGATCTGAAAAA
>JADYYU010000279.1 GCA_020853515.1 Chitinophagaceae bacterium
CTGCCGCCATTGTCAACACCGTGATACATGGTGATGATATTTTTTGCGTTTAATCCCCGCGATAATAAAAATTGTTTCACTGCTTCTGCTCTGTTAAATGATAATTCGCTGTTGTGTCGTGCAGATCCCAGTTTACTGGCAAACCCCTGAACTACGATGGTTACTCTCGGATCATATTGTTTTACAATCGATACCACTTCTTCTAATGTTGTTTTGTCAGCATAACTGATAGTAGTGCTGTTATTCGCATAATAGATCATGTGCTTATAATTTGCCAGTCCTTTTTTTAATGAATCATTCTTTTGGATATAGACCACAGAGCTTTCATGGATCGATTGATTTTTGAGTTGCAGTTCTCTGTTCATTTCATCAAGTTTTGATCTTAATGCGCTAATTTCATCATCATATTCTCCGTCTTTTTTTTGCTGGGAGAGCAGGGTCAGTACCCTCACTTCTTCGTTTAGTGAATTCACTGTTCTTTGTAAGGAGAGGGTTTCCTCAGAAGGACTCGCAGGCTCAGCGGTCGCTTGTATCTGGGGCGGTGTACTACTATAAACGATTTGAGGTTGCTGTTGTGGTTGCAATGGTTGCTGCTGCTGATAAAATACGGCAGGGGCCTGAGGGTAAGAAGATACGGGCGCTGTACCATAATTATTCATCCGATTTCCTGCATTCATCATTAATAAATCGATCCGCTGATTGATCCGGTCGAACTCACGATACAATCTGCTATCATCTGGCTTTTCTTTGGGTTCAAAAGCATTTTTAAATTCCTGATTCATAGCCAGTTCTTTCTTTCTCTTTTCAATCTGCGCTCTCTTTTTGTCAGCAATATTGGTTAAGAATGATTCTAATTCTGCTTTGGTCATCACTATTTCACTTTCCTTGTTTTTTGGGTTTTGATCTTGTGCCTTAGCCGTCAGTCCCATCCATAAGCAGGTCGTAAACAGGAGTACATATTTATATTTTACATTCATTTTCTTAAATTTTTTGTGGGTGAATACTAAAACTTGAATCGATATCCTACTGCAATTTGATTATTTCTAAATATACCTCTGATCGTATAATCGGCAAATAAACTTCCTCTGCCTATTTTGAATCCGGTACCTGCGATCACATTCGTATTGAAACTAAATTCTTTGCCTAAGTTATGTAATCCAAGGCCAAATCCTAGATACGGTTGAAATTTTGAATGGGGGATGGTAAAGGGATAGATGCCATTGGCGCTGACTCCAAATCCATTTGTATTTCCTAAAGCCACATAAAACTCAGGCATAAATAGCACATTGGTATTTGTAAATCCAACATAAGTTCTGATGCCAATATTGGTAGTGGAAGCATCGCCAAAGTTACCTCCTACATAGGCGCCTAATCCTTTGTTTAACACTGCACCGATTACCTGCTCAGTCGCAGTATTTGGCGCAGGTACTACTGTTACCGCAGGTGGTGCAGCGATTACAGTTTGATTTTGTATTTTCAGTGTATTGATATTTTCGTTTTGCTGATCGATCTTTTGATTTAATTTGTTGATTTCCTGTATCAATCGATCATTGACTGCGCTGTAGTTTGGATCTGCAAGGGGTTGATTGGCGGCAGCAGATCTTTCCTCTTTCACATTGGATGAAGTAACTTCTTTGTTCATATTAATTAAAAGTTTCTCTAATCTATCCAGTCTATTCTCGAGGTTAGGGGTTTGTTCATTTTCTACTCCATCCACAACTTTGTTTATCATGCTTTCTAATTCTGCCGGTGTCATTCTGATTAAATTGTCATCTACATGCAGGCTTTTTTCTTCCAGAGATTTTTTCTCTGCCATGATCTTCGTTACTTTTTCTACATCATTTTTTTCATAAGCAATTTTCAGTTCTTGTTCTAAAGATTTGATTTGATTGTTGTAGGCCTCGCGTTCCGGTGAAAAGCGATTATCAAATTCTTTTTCTGTTTGTTTATTTGTATTTGCACTTTTGCCTAATTTTAATTTTACACCCACATTATACATTGTATTTTGTCTTAATTGATCGGTAGAATTTAAATCTAACACATTCATATTTTTATCTTCTACTGTGTACACTAAATTGGCTGCTCCAAATGCTTCAATATATTTTCCCATTGGTACAGAAAGTCCTACGCCACCTTTTGCAAAGTAACCTGAAGCGGTTGCCTGATAAACATCAGGAAAATTACTCACCAGTTTACCTTTGTACGCATTGTCTACATTAATATAGCCACCACCTATTGTAATGTATGGCACTACACCCCTGGCTACATTTAATTGTCCGATAAAATCGGCACCAAACATTGCTAAGTTGCCAAAATCGAGGGAGGGGTCTTTCCCTTCAGTAGCTTGATAGTAATATCCTCTCAAACCTACAAAATCAGTAAAGTCTACTCCCAAAATACCACCTAACAGGTAGGTACTTCTGTAAGCCGATTTTTGATTGAAATCCAAATAGGCACCCGCCGGGGCTAAGGTCACTTTCATTCCGGAAAAGCCACTGCTGAACCGGTTCAGATACGCTTTGTCCATGTCAGAATAATTGCTTGTATTTCTGCCACCTAAATAAAACTGCAATCCGGTGCTTACACTCCAGTTATACATAACAGTTCTATCCTGTGTATTGATCCAACTATTGAAATCGTCTGTGCCGTTAGGGTCGTAGAGGAGGCTACCCGGATTCATGTTATAAACTAATCCACGACCTTCGATATTGAAGGTAGCCCGATTGGTGAGATTGGCTTTAAATCCTATTCCACCTGTGGCATACAAATTTTGATTTTTATAGGTTCCCAGTAAACCAATATTACGTTTGAATGTCTGCACTCCGGTACCTATTATGATATAGGGAGCATAATTTTTAATGGGAATATTTGCTTTAAACTCAGCACCTACTTTGTGCACATCAATTTTTCTATCTGTAAAATTAAAATTCGGATCCAGTCTTTGTATATCATTTTCGTAGGATCCAAAGTTTTGTTTCATATTAATGGATTGCTCGTAAGTTCCACGCAGCTCTACATACTTGCCAAATGCAAATCCTGTTTGAAAACCCCACATGGCTCCATTTTCAATGGTTGATTTCCCATCAAACCAGTTGTAACTTAAAGTGGGTGTTACAAGAATACTCACATCCTCGACCTGTGCATCCGCTTTTGCAAATCCACATACAATAAGCATCGTAATTAGTAATAGTTTTTTCATATTTATATAATTTAAGATTTTGATTTCATTATTCATTTCAAAAATTGCCTATGGCATTTCAGGGTAAGTAAAATATGCTATCGATTATTATCAAAGCAGTTTCTGACCCATGCAATGATGGCTCTTATACGTTGGCATGCTGAACAGCAAGTAGTAATGGTTGATTATTTTTTCAATTAGAAACTGTATTCTACCGAAATGTTTTAATAGTGCAAAGGTCCGGCTTATTAATGTTAAATACTTATACAATTAGGGTTAATAGTTATGTAGTTCGCATTAAATAGCGGACATACTGAAAGTTCACAGTAGAGTCAGGTTGTGATGATGATGCAGAGGCAGGATACCCTGTGGCCGTTTCACGACTTATGCAGTCATGAGCTTGCGAAATTGTTTGTGCCGGAAACTGCGGTATGGATAAAAATTTTGTTCATGCTTCACTAGCGGGAGCTATTTCTTAGCCCAGCGTCATAGGAATTCGATAAACAATTACAAAATCAGACAAGGGCTGTGTTCTCACAATGCAATACTGTACAAAAGGTAGACTGCAAAGTTGCAACTAGCGTTTACTTTTCTTCTTTTCTTTATTGTACCTGATCACGTATTTGGCGACAGCAGTGCCGGCAGCGTCGTAGCATTGCGCAATACGATTGGCGACATCGGTATTCATGGTTCGGGCTACTACGCGCATGATCTGACCCTGGTTGCCCAGATTGGATTTGGCTTTCACGATGCCTTTCGCATTGAGAATTCTGCCTTTGGCAAGTACTTTGCCGCTTGCAATATCCACAAAGCTGATCTCGAAGTCGGCGGTTGCAGGAACGTTTTTGACATAGGTCCCTTCACCGGTTTTTGCTTTAACAAGTTTGACCACCAGTTTAAACTGCTGGTCGTTGCCCGGGGCTATTTTCATATTCTTTTTACCTGTTTTCTTAAACGATTTTTCGAAATGTTCCGGATATCTTTTAGCTTTTACGTCCTGCCAGTGTTGTACAAAATTATCACCCCTTCCATCTTTTTTTTCATTGAATTCTTCCTGCCTGTTCTCCAGAAATTCGGATTCGGTTTTGCCATTTACCAGTACACCGTCAAACTGGTATTCGACATTCATGTGCTTGATACCCTGCAAAAAAGTGAGTCGTTTATCACCTGCAGAATCCCACAGGATGGTTTGGGCCAATGATGAGGCCGCTGAGATGCAAAGGACAATAAATAAGAAGGATAATTTTTTCATAGTGTATATTCACTGAGTGTTTAAAATATGGATAAGCAAAACGAATATAATGACTAATTTGATAGTGGGGTAGTGTTTTGATAAGAATTATCGGGACTTTTTTGGATTTTTGATTACAAATTATCGGGTAATGTGCTTTAATTCAAATTTGATAAATGCACAATTCCCGGCTGGGAAATTAAAAAGCGCAAAGGCCCAAAGCCCGACATGCGTGCCACCTTCCTTTAGGATGCATATTCATATTCAAAAGGAAGTACCACCTTCCGAAATTAATTTTACAATTCAACCCTGAAATTTGACAATTCAAAGACTTGGAGAAACAGGATTTGACAATTCTGTTTTAATCTTGCACCATAAAAAATACGAAATGAAGCAAATTTTAATTTTAGTGCTGGCATTCATGTTACCTGGGCATCTGTTTGCACAGAATAATACGCAAAATATAAGAGGTGTGGTGCTTGATAAGCAGTCGCAGTCTGTCATTATTGGTGCCACCGTTTCAATTTCAGGCAGCAATCTGAATAAAGGAGCACAAACCAATGAGAAGGGACAATATATGATCGGTGATGTCGCCCCCGGTCGTTATGAAATTAAGATCAGCTATGTGGGTTATAAGGAGGTGGTGATACCCAATGTGGTGGTGTCTTCAGGTAAGGAAACCATTGTGGATGTTGCCATGGAAGAAAATGTGCGCAGTCTGAAAGGGGCTGTGGTGAAGGGTTTTAATAAGGCCAA
>JADYYU010000280.1 GCA_020853515.1 Chitinophagaceae bacterium
CTTTGAGAAATTTAAAACACTTATCAATTTCACTCAATGCAGACTTGTTCAAAGAGACCTCTGCATTTTCATAAACGATTTGATAAAATTCTCTGATTTTTAAGTCGCCGCCTGTAATTTCTATCTTCATAGTTGTATTTAAAAACAAGGGGCAAAAATAGAGATAAAATCCTGATTTATCTGCTTTGTCTTAAAATAAAAAAAGAGGCGTACAGCCTCTTTTTTTTAAACAAATCATTTTATTGAAGAATCGTCACCGGACGAGAATAAAGTCACCTTTGGCCACCTTCTGGGTAATGAATCCTTTATCATTACATTGATAGATAATCACGTAATTATATGTATCGGGATCCTGCGCTTTCCCTTTATAATTACCATCCCAACCACCGGTCAGTTCTCTGGTGCTAAATACTTCCTGTCCCCATCGGTTATAGATTTTAAATTCACCCAATATGACTCCGCCACAATGTTCCAGTATCCGGTAGATATCGTTTCGGGTATCGCCATTTGGGGTAAAGGCCGTTGGCATAAAAATATTGCACGATAATTCAAGTTCAACAGGAGTTTGCGTAACAGTGATACAGCCATTCACGTCAGTAGCAACAACTGTATATACATCACTTGCCAGTCCTGTTGCAGTTGCCGTGTATTGTTTCGGATCTGTATCCCAGACGTAGGTGTATGGTGGAATACCGCCGCTTACGATCGCATCTACGGAGCCGTCTTTCCCGTTTTTGCAGGTTGCAATATGCGATATCAATGACATACTGAGCAGGGAGTCAGGCTGCGCCACAAACGTATCGATTGAATCAAGACATCCATGGGAATCGCTTGTATAAAATCTGAAATTGCCGGAAGTCATGTAAATAAATTCAGGGTTAGCAGAAGGTGTATTATTGTCGTACCAATAGGTATAAGCAGGCACACCGCCCACGGTCAGCAATCTCACATAACCATTATTCTGATATTTGCAAAGTACATCCCTTTGTTCGTCGATTGTAACCTGCACTTCAGTTGGTTCATTTACAACAGCAACAGTACTTTCGGTACAATTATTCGCATCTGTCAGTACAATTGTGTAGGTGCCAGCTGTGAGATTTGTAACAGGACTACCGGCAATCGGATTGCCATTCATCGTGAAGGTGAGGGGAGGGGTGCCACCGGAAAAATTAAACCCAAAAGCGCCATCGCTGCCGCCAAAACAGTTAACATCTGTCGTATTTGTAACTGCCAAAGCAATCGGGGCCTGTTTGGTAACCGTGATGGTGTCAAAGGCATATTCAAATCCACCGCACAATGTAAAGGTGGCTTTGGCGTTATAAGAAGTTGTTTGTGCAGGGCAAACCACCAGAGAATCGACATTTGTGGCCAAAAGGTTTCCGGCATCATCATACCAGTCAACCGACACACCGCTCGGACCACCTGGGCCTCCACCAATGGGTACAAAAGACCAGGCGTCGTTGGTGGCGGTCCATTGGGTTGGCAAATTTCTGCCGGGTACAATAAACGCTACCGTCCCCAATCTGTTTTCGATACCGTGGATAGCCGTACCGGCGTTCCAGTTAGGGCAGAGAGGCTTGTTGCCGATATAAGTTTCAATTTTATTTAAACCTTCATACAAGGCAATTTGCTGAGTGGCCAATAGATTAACGCAGGAGAACATCGGTGAATTATTCCATGACACAACGAAAACCCTGTTAGGTGCTGTACCGATCGTTTGATAGGAAATGATGCCCAGTGCGGTAGGTAATATATCGTGATACGGGCACATGATCGAGTTCATGGCAAAGGTAAAAGTATTATTAGGTAAAGGATTGACACCGCCAAAGCTCCAGGCATTGTATCCACCGGCTTGTGTAATATCGAAGCCAATCTGACCGTTTGAACTGACAATACATTGATTATAAGTACTGTCGAAAAAGCAAAAATCAAAAGGAATAGGGATTACGCCTGACCACATATCATCTACGTTCAGGTTGATAATGGTTCCGGGAACATACGGAAAAGGATTGTAGGCGATCTGATTGACACTGTAATTGGAAGTGCCGCCCGAAGCCGGTGTGGTGGTTGCTTTTAAGGTGGTACATTGCTGGCAAACCGGCAACACAAAATCTGGTCCCAGTGTTAATGTTCCGCTTACCTGAGCACTAAGGCTGTTACTAAACAATGCTGAAAGAATAATGGCGCAAAGGAATAAGTATCGTTTCATATTAATTTTAAATAGTATTGTTCTTTAATTTTGTCTGTTTAGATAGACGAATATAAGGCGAAATTAGTTGGAAAAAAGGTAAAACTGTGCATAATAGGCACATATTTTTAAGCAGAATGCGCATTTTGTGCGAATGTACCTTGACCAATGTCGCAATAAAGGTGCTTTTTCTTGCTAAATTTCACGCATCAGTTTTTCAATGCCAAGATATTTTTTAATGATTTATGCATTTGCATAAATGCTGTTTTTTCGACTAAATGATGTTCAGCCTTCGATTTAATTTCATTGCAAGATAAAAAATAAATACTTTTGACTTCACATGAAGGAGATCGGAAAAATAGTTTCAGTACATGGCGTTGATGGTGATCTGGTCATCGCACATTATATCAGCAATCAGCATGCTATTAAAAATCTGCAGGTTTTATTGCTGGAAGTTTGGGAGGGGAGTTTCATTCCTTTTTTTATTGAAAAGATAAAAGGGGTATCGAATGACGACTTTATTTTGAAATTTGAGGAAATTTCGAGCAGAGAAGCTGCCAAAGCGTTTTTAAATAAACGAGTGTATGTTTTTGACGGCAAATCAATCGAAACCAGCAGTGAGGAAGAGTGGGGCTATTTAGCGGGATATGAACTGACAGATCAGCATGGTCATTCTGTAGGGAAAATAGCGAAGATCATTTCGCATGGTATGCAAATGCTGATTGAAATTCATTACAGGGGCCGGGAAATTCATATTCCCTTACATCCGGATCTGGTTATAAGTATTGACAAAGAAAAATCCACCATTCAGCTTCATATTGCGGATGGTTTGCTGGAAATGTGGGACTAGATCGTGGATCAGGTATGTATTTACCTCTGAAATAAGACATATATCAATAAAAAGAGGCTGTTCCAAAAGTAAAATTTTGGAACAGTTTTTTTTATGTGGTAACCTATAGGATTTAATAGAAAATTAGTTTTGACAATTTATATGATGATATA
>JADYYU010000281.1 GCA_020853515.1 Chitinophagaceae bacterium
CTGTATGCAGCAACAGCACAGAACACGACTGTTAAGTTACTTGACATGAGTGGCCGAGTGATCAAACAGATCCAGGCCAAATCAGCAGTTGGAATGAATAATATCAAACTGAGCATGGGTGAGATCGCCAGTGGTGTTTACACGGTGCAAGTGTACGAAAACAACCAACTGAGCCACACAGGTAAAGTGAAGAAGAATTAGTATGTAATTTGTTTCGACTCTTTGGTCTGGTTGATGACCAAAATCGTCTGCATATTTTGCTATGAGAGAATACTGAACTCCCATTCTTTTAAGAATGGGAGTTTTTTTTTAAGTTTGAATGAACTTTCAGAGGTTTTCTCATTATCGGTATACTTCTGATGAAACATAATTTCCTCCAAGCAGTCATTATCTTGAGTAGCAAAATTATTGTCGTAATGAGAAGCGAATTTATTGAAAGGTAATTTACCCTAAATGGGCTATTCGGTCAGGCAGATGCATGAATTGGTTTAAAATAAAGAGTCTTACAATTGGTACTATAGGGCAACATAGAGATGATCTGTTGACTTTAGATAGTGATAGTAATCAAAGAATGCTGTCACTGATTAGCACTGTCATCTAGGGACATGCTGGCAGTATCGAAAGGAGATTAAGGTAATTTGTACAGACATATTATAGTTGTATTATATATATATTATTATTATATATCAATTTTTTTGTTAAAAATTTTGAAATGACGTTCAATATTTTAATTTTTATCATTTGGAAGGGGCAGCCGAAAACCAAAATTCAGAGTAGGCATAATATTTTAAATAGTTAGTTTATGAAAAGATTTTCACTTTTTTTTATTTTATGGCTTTTTGTTTTTCTTAATTGTGATGCACAAGTCCCAACCTATTTTACGGCAAATGCCGGTGGAACCGGTAATGCTTTCCCTTTGAATAATAACACAACATCAAGAAAGGTACAATGGTTTATTCCGCCTGGTGCATTAACCGGTGCGCCTGCAGGGAATAATATTACTACGGTTTATTTTAGAACAGGTACCGCCGCTACGAAAACGTTTCCCCTTATAAATATTAAAATGAAGGTTGGATCCGGTACCGGTTTAACAGGTATTGCTGGCGGACCCGTTGAACCGGGTATGAGCGTGGTTTATACGTCTGTCAATCAAACAATTACTTCTGTAGCTCAGGGCTGGATACAATTTACATTAAATACGCCATTTGCATATGATCCTACATTGCCGCTGATTGTTGAACTTGAACATAACGCAGCCTCGGGCACCGGTCCAACTGTACTTCAGAATCCAAGTATACCAGGGCCGGGTAATGGCAGGCAATGGGCTGATTATAATGGTGTAAATAATACCGGAGTTGGTGCAAATCTGGTTCATTTTGGAGTTGATTTAGCACCTGGGGGGCCATGTGTAGCGCCACCTACGGCAGGCATATCAACAGCAACACCCGCAATTGCGTGCGTAGGCG
Source organism: Chitinophagaceae bacterium (assembly GCA_020853515.1). Lineage (GTDB taxonomy): Bacteria > Bacteroidota > Bacteroidia > Chitinophagales > Chitinophagaceae > OLB11. The sequence goes on from JADYYU010000281.1 coordinate 1,467, forward strand.
CTGATTTTACCTTAAATCTGACCGGCAATAGTGCAGGTGTTGGTCAAACCTATCAGTGGGAAAGTAGTGTCAATATTGGTGGCCCGTATACGGTTTTGTCCGGATTGTTGAATTCGCCCTCATATATTACGCCCGCGATCAGTAATTTATATTACCGCTGTGCTGTTACCTGTTCGGGTAATACACAATATTCAACTCCGGTATTAGTCACCGCCATCAATGGACTTTCTGGAACTTATACTATTAACTCGGCTCTTCCAACGGGCGGGCTCAATTTTCATTCGTTTACAGATGCGGTCGGTGCATTAAATTGCGGTGTCGCCGGCCCTGTAGTATTCAATGTTGTAAGCGGAAGTGGACCATACAATGAGCAGATCTCTATTTCGCAATTACTGGGATCTTCCGCTATCAATACAGTTACTTTTAATGGCAATGGAGAAACGCTGACATTCAATGCAACGCTCGCTGCTGCACCGCACACCATGTTATTGAACGGTGCCGATTTTATCAAAGTCAATAATCTTAATATTGTAGGTATCGGAGCTACTTATGCTTTAGCTTGTCATTTATGGAATAATGCGGATAATAACCGCTTTACAAATTGCACATTTACCAGTCCTGCCAATGGCACAGCCACCACTCAGGTGCCCTTTTCGATCAGTGGCTCTGCAACTGTAGCAACCACCTCTGGTGTATCGGGTAGTAATGATACTTTAGATGGTTGTACTATGAACAGTGGCTATTATAACACGTGCATCGTCGGAAACTCCGGTGGAGTGAATACAGGTAACTATGTGAACAACTGTCATGTTGCAGATTTTTATTTTTATGGCATATACTGTTATTATCAGAATGGCGTGGTGATCAGTAATAATCTGGTAGACCGACCTACACGCACCACCGTGAGTACCTTTTATGGGATCTACATTTTAACAGGCAATACCAATGCCCTGGTGGAAAAAAACAGGATACGGAATCCTTTTGGTGCATCGCCCGGCAATGCAGGAACAGCCTATGCTATTTATAGTTCGATTGATGGTACAATAGGTAATGAGAACCGTTATTATAATAATGTGATTTCCAATATGGAATCAAATGGCATTGTGGGTGGCTTTTATCTGACGGGTGCTGACTACGTAAAGGTTTACCACAATACGATCTCGCTGGATGATGCAGCCGCCACGGCCGGTACAACTTACGGCATTTTTAATTCAGGTACTGTAGGAGGCATTGATATCCGGAATAATATTGTAAGCATTACCAGAGGCGGAAGCGGCACAAAGTACTGCCTGTACTATTCGCTTGCTTCTGTTGTCAGCAATAAAAATGTTCTTTATCTTAACAGTCCGGCTGGCGTTAACTATACGGGCTATTTTAGCGGACTAACTTATGCATCGCTGGCGAACTGGCAAACCGCCAATGGAAATTTATTTGATCAGCAAAGTTCAGCGGCCAATCCTCTATATTTCTCACCACCCACCAACGACTATACGCCTACTGAATTATCCTTTAACAATTTAGGAGATGCTGTCGGTGTATTAACAGATATCACAGGGTTTAACAGATCTGTTGTTTCTCCAGATCCCGGCGCCTATGAATTTGCAAATGCCAATTTTGATATTTCTACAACAGCCTTGGTCTCACCTGATAATAGCGGTTGCTACGGAGCCAATCAGAATGTAGTGATCAGTATTGTCAATTCGGGCATTCAGACAATTGATTTTTCACTGAGCCCTACTACAGTAACTTGCAATATAACAGGTGCCTTGGTTGCTACTGTGTCTGCAATTGTAAATGCAGGAACGCTCGCACCTGGTGCGACATTAAATGTTACCTTAAATCCAGCTGTTAACATGACGGCAAATGGCACGTATACTTTTAATGCAACCGCTGTGATGCCCGGCGATGCAAACGCAGGCAACAATATTTTAAATCCTGCGGTAACCAGAACAGTGGGTGTTGCAGGCGGTACGATCTCTTCTAACTTAGTGAACATTTGTGTGAGCGGAACGCCTACACTAACCGCTGTTGGGGCGTCAGGCGGAGCACTGCAATGGAAAGAATCTACGATCAGTCCGGCAGGTCCATGGACGAATGTTGGAGCCGGTCTTGCAACATATACCCCCGGCTTACCTGTTACCCAAACAACTTATTATCAGTTAGACGTAAACTGCAATGCCAATACAGCTAGTTCAAATACTTATACCGTTACTGTGAATAACCCCCTCATTAATACGACCACGGCAGACACCGTGTGTGCAGGAAATGCTGCTACACTCGCTGCAACCGCAAACGTTGGAAACATATCGTGGTTTGCGGGCCCGATTGGCGGCGTGGCTCTTTATACCGGCAGCCCTTTCACCACACCGGTACTGAATAATACCACCACCTATTATGTAGAAACCTCAGTAGGAGGCGGTGGAGGGAATGCATCTCCCATTTTAGTAACCGAGATGGATCTCGGTACCAATGACAGGCTGGAAATACAGAATGTATCACCGGATCCTGTAAATGTCACCGGATGGAAAGTGTATGTCAGCAATGATTATGCAAATATTACTGCTGTAAATGCTAATGTGCAGACCCTTTCGGGCACTATGAATCCCGGCGACCTTATGACCTGGACCGATCTGGCTGCAGGACCAAACTACTGGGGTAGTAATATACTTTGGAATCCGGGAGCCTATCCGACATTTACCGGCTGGGCTGCGATTATCGACAACAATAATGTACTACGTGATATTGTATTTATGAACTGGCCTGCGGCAAATATTGCAGGTGCAAATATAGTCATGGGTGGGATTTCGTATGCCGTCGGCAACTTTTGGTCAGGGGGCGGCGTTGACATCGCAGTTGTTGCTGCGGCAAACAGCGTTGCAAGGGGCGGTACCTCAGATAACAATGCCTTAAGCGATTTTTCAATTCCGCTGTTGTCAATAAATTTGACTAATCCGCAAATGACAATTCCTTTCAGCGGATTCGGATGTGCCGGTACACGGGTGGCTGTTACAGCTTTAGTAAATCCAACTCCGGTCATTACTTCCAACCCTGCAACTGCTGTGGTTTGCGAAAGCGTCAATCTGACTCTTAGCGGAGGTGGGGCTGGCGTGGGCGGCACATATGTGTGGACAGGCGGCGTTACAGACGGCGTTGCATTCCCAGCAACTGTTTCTACAATTTATACAGTGACAGGAACTTCTGCTGCCGGTTGCAGTGGAACAGCCACATCAGATATTATTGTGAATCCAATCATTAGTGGCACAGCCACCGCAAATCCCGCTACTATATGCCTTGGTCAAAGTACAACACTCAATAGCGTCATTCCAACAATATGTGCAGGGAATGTAAGCGGATTTGCTGGAGCCTATGCGCCTGCAAACTGGATTTTCAGCGTAGTCAATTCGAATGGCACGGTGAATGCTGGTGGCGCACCTGCCAATATTGTGATTAGTACCGGAACTAATGCAAGTGGTTTGCCCGGAACAACCAGTTATACCCGAACCATCGGTTGTGCCGGAACAGTGAGCTTCAACTGGAATTATACCAATGCGGATGCTTTTGGTTCGATTTTCGATTATCCCCGCTATACCATCAACGGCGGTGCTCCGGTTACATTTCCGGGCTTTGTGATCGGGGGAGCCAATTCGCAAAATGGTGTAGAAAGTATTATACTGAATGCCGGTGATGTGCTGGCTTTGCAAATGTATACGATCGATAACGACCCGACACCTGGTTTTACCACTATTACCAATTTTAGTGCACCTGCTGCACCGATAGGTGGTACAGTGAGTTTTTGGGATTCGCCGTCAGGTGGAATTAATTTAGGGGTGCCTCCATTGCCTGTAACTCCGGCTGCAGCTGGCACACAAACCTATTATGCAGAATATACTGCACTTGGAACAGGTTGCGTAAACCCAAACAGAGATCCGGTAATTGTAACAATTAACGGTAATCCAACCGTAACAGCGAGTGCATCTCCTGCAGCGATCTGTCCTGGTGGTTCATCAACCTTAACGGGTGGTGGTGCAGCTACTTATGCATGGGATCCGGGAGCTTTGGTGGGTAATCCATCTGTAAGCCCTGTAGCCACAACAAACTATACCGTAACCGGAACTGACGCAA
>JADYYU010000282.1 GCA_020853515.1 Chitinophagaceae bacterium
ATGGCACTACCTTGTATCTATCACTGGCCAGCATCTTTGTCGCTCAGGCTTGTCAGGTCGATCTGAGTTTTGGCCAGCAACTGTTTATCGTTTTTACCCTGATGATTACCAGTAAAGGCGTTGCCGGTGTGCCGCGCGCGTCCTTTGTGATCTTGCTGGGCACTATTGCATCTTTCGGTTTAAAAGAATGGCCGCTCTATATCATTCTGGGTATCGACGCCCTGATGGATATGGCCCGCACCAGTGTGAATGTGCTGGGCAACTGCATCGCAAGTGCTGTGGTAGCGCGCTGGGAAGGTGAACTCGATGATCAGAAAATGAACAGCATCAATGTATTAAGCAACGCAGTGGAAGGCGAATAAAAATCTGCAGCATGTTATCACAAAAAAAAGCAGTTCAGGTTCTATCACTGGCAGCCTATGCGCTGTTATTCGCTTTTGCATTTTTCTTTTATAAAGAACGTCTCAATGTTGATACCAGTTATTATTTTTTTAAAACTTTGAATGAAAAGTGGTTTCACATAGAACACGACCGACTGGTACTGGGCATCGCTGAGTTGCCCGTTTGGTTGGGCAGCCTCATACAGGTTTCTCTCAAAAGTATAGCCATCGCTTATTCACTATGGCATGTCGCATTCTTTTTTTTGATCGGGTTACTGATCAGTCTGCGATACAAACGACCTGAATACTTACTATTATTTCTAATGCTGCAGTTAGTGGGCATTATTTATGGATTTGTCTGTCCTGTTTTTGAACAGTATTATGGTACGGCGCTGCTTGCCGCAATGTATATTATTTTGCGAAATACAAAAAAATTATCTGCGCTTACCATCCTGATCCTGTTCGTATTGTCAGTTTTCGCGGTGAGCAGTCATCCATTTAATCTGATTCTTTATACGCTGCTGTTGCTGCTCGACTTTGTTTACAGAAGAAACAAATTTTTGCTGTTAGGATTTCTAAGTCTGGTGCCGCTTTTTCTTATTTTTAAAATATTTCATGTCAGCGAATATGAAAAGGGAAAAGTAAGCTGGATCTTTGATCTTGTACACAACAAAACCTATCTGAAGTTGACTGAGATTTCGCATTGGAAAATGCATGCCCTCTATTTATTTCATTATTACAAAGAGGTTTTGCTGGCCCTATTGCTGTTTACAATACTGGCTTTTAGCCAAAAGCTCTATAGGCAACTGGCCCTGGTCATTTTATTTTTTACAGGCACATTGATACTGATTAACTTTAGTTACGCCATTACGGAGTATTCGGGCTACAATGAGCAGGTCTGTTATTTATTGGTGCCTCTGGTATTGATCCCATTATTTACAGATGCTATACCTTCAGTAAAGAGCACATTTATCCTATATTCTTTGGTGATACTCACTTGCATAGTATTACCGTACCGGTTTTATCTGCAGTTTCAACTTGCAAAACAGCACAAAGTAAAAACAGAACGCGTCCTGCATTGGATCGGAGAGGCCAGGCAGAAGAATCAATGTAGAAATTATGTATTATTCAATCAATTCAGTGATATCAGCACCTTAACAGGCTGGGATATTTCATACAGCAGTTTAATACTTTCTGCTTTTGAAAAAACACAAAGGCAGGTTACTATTGTTCCGCTCGAAGAAAATGTGACCACCGAAATCGACAGCATTGGTGCTGGCCGTTACTTATTCAGGTTTGGCGAAGCGGAACAAGTGAAAAAGCTGAACCGTCATTATTTTAACTTGTGTGAAAGCGGTCATTACCAGAATTTGTTTCCCTAATGTATATTAGCATGCATAATAAAGCGGACACCTATGTATTTTAAAAGTAAGTTTAAAGATTTCGAATATAATAAAAACCGCATTGAAGCCTATAGCGACGCTGTCATTGCAATTGTAATTACCTTGCTCGTTCTTGAATTAAAAGCACCACATTTCAAAAGCATGGATGTAAAGGAGTGTTTTCATCAGTTGGCCGAAAGTGCACCTGAATTATTTAGCTGGGCGATCAGCTTTTTGTTGGTGGGTGTTTACTGGTTGCAACATCACAATGTTTTACATATGGCAAAAAAAATTGACCTAAAAATAGTGATGATCAATCAGATTTCGCTGATGGGTATTTGTCTGACACCGTTCACATCAGGATTGTTTGGTAATAACTACAACAATCCATTATCACTGACCTTACTTTCGCTGATCTTTTTATTGGTAAGCCTCACCTTATGCTGGCTGTATGGGTATATCGCGCGGAATTATCTGAAAGAAAGTTATGACCAGAAATCTGTGTTAAAAAATGTTCGTTTTTCTTATCTTGCAGGACCCGGATTTTATTTGCTGGCTGCGCTTTGTTCGTGGTTTAGCTTAATTGCCGCCTACATTGTACTGATGCTTATTCCTGTGCTGTTTTTGTTTCCGCTGGATAAAGAAAACAAAAGCAAAATGACGACAGAACACACCTAGATCGCAGGGTAGGTCGTTAAATGAAAAATTACAGTAACTTCCTTCTATGGAGTTATTATTTCACGGCATACATAATCTCCTTCACCGCCTTCACCGTCTTAGCAACATCAGGCAAATGTGCAGCTACCAGATTGGCAGCATAGTGCATGCTGGTATCGGTATTATTGACCCTTCTGATCGGCGCATCGAGGTAGTCAAATGCGTCTTTCTGAACTCTGTATGTAATTTCAGTAGAAATACTGCCAAACGGCCACTGCTCTTCTACAATTACCAGTCTATTTGTTTTTTTTACTGACTGAATAATGGTTGCGGTATCGAGTGGTCGGATCGTTCTGAGATCTATTACTTCAGCACTAATGCCTTCTTTTTCAAGTTCTGCAGCCGCGTTAAGGGCCACTTTCATCATTTTATTAAATGAAACGATGGTGACATCTGTGCCGGCTCTTTTTACATCGGCCTTTCCGATCGGTATCAGGTATTCTTCTTCAGGAACATGTCCCATATCGCCGTACATCACCTCACTCTCCATAAAAACAACAGGATCATTATCGCGGATCGCACTTTTTAATAAGCCTTTTGCATCATAGGGATTAGAAACAGAGATCACCTTCAAACCCGGAATATTGGCATACCAGCTTTCAAAAGCAGTGGAATGCTGAGCACCCAATTGCCCGGCCGAACCATTTGGTCCTCTGAAAACGATCGGGCAGCTAAACTGTCCGCCACTCATAGCCAGCATTTTAGAGGCATGATTAAAGATCTGGTCGAGCGGTAATACAGCAAAGTTCCAGGTCATAAATTCTACAATGGGTCGCAATCCGTTAGAAGCAGCACCGACACCAATGGCAGCAAATCCCAGTTCGGCTATGGGTGTATCAATAACCCGCTTTTCGCCAAATTCTGCCAGCATACCCTGACTGACCTTATAGGCTCCATTGTATTCTGCAACCTCTTCTCCCATCAGAAAAACATTTTCATCTAAACGCATTTCTTCCTGCATAGCTTCACGCAAGGCTTGTCTGAATGCAATTTCTCTCATAGCTCGTTTCTTTTTAGTGTGTAAAAGTAATGATTCGTCTACTTTTAGCAAACATAATTATTATTTTGACAAAAGTTTCTTTTGCACTTTGGAGCTTGTATTGAACATACAGTTCCCCTGACAATAACTGACGGTTACATCATTTAAAATTTCATACGCAGTTGCAACAGTAAATTATGTAAAGATTGCGCGAAGTCATGTAACAACCCTGACTGCTTTTGGTTGCACCTTTGTATCTCAAAATATGACACAATAATGAAGTGGATCTGGACGATAGGTATGATGCTGTTAACTGCAAGTGGACTGATTGCACAAACTGCCAATGTAGTAAGTAACGAACAAACAGGATGGAAAAAAATTGCGCTGACGACCGTTAATTTTGAAGAAAATAGTAAGGAAATGCTGATAGCCGGCAAGGAAACGTACCGGTCAATTTATTTCAGAGTCGCAGCCGGACAGGTCAATGTGCTCAGCTTGGAAGTTTATTTTGAAAATGGTAATAAACAGGATTTTGCGGTGAATGAAACCGTAAAAACGAATACGAATACAAAAGAACTCGACCTGACCGGTGAAGAACGGATTATAAAAAAGATTATAATAAAATATGCCGCCGTTGCGAATGCAGACGACAAAGAAGCAAGACTGGAATTATGGGCGAGTCAGATAAAGAACATAAGGTAATTAAAGATCTCTTTTGCTTTTAAACCATCATGATTAAAAGTGGTGCTTTAATCAGGTTTATATGCAGATGAATGGGCCCTGGAAACAGGGCTCTATTTTTTTTACTGCTCAGTATCGTACTATCAGCAGATTGAATCAAATCACTGCGTCTGCAAATATGACACCATCACTTATTTAGAAATACCTGAAATTCTCCTCACGCTTCATTAGTTTAGCAGGGTGAAAATTTCAGGTTTCTGCTATCTGTTTATGCTTGTAAGCATCAACGCTTTCTGCCAGTCCAAATCTGTGCAGGACGATATGACGCACTTCCAAAATAGGGAACAAATTGTGTATTGTCTGCAGTTGCCATTGCATGAGTACTTACAGCCGCAATCTCCGGTGAAGGCCGCTTTTGTGTTTAAAAATAAAAAAGACCGCAGCCTGAAAATGAGCGTACAGGGATTTTTCAAAACTACGCCCGACGAACGTTTTGAACAATACATAGATTCGAGGTATACGAAGGCTGCCCATACACCGGCTAAGACGATACTTAAAAGTGAGATGAATAAGACAAGCGGCTGCTATTATGAGTTATATTACCTGCAGAATTCTGCAAAGGCCTTCCGTATGCTCGAAATGATCTGGGTGAGAAGTGAGGATGTCGTAATTTTAAAAGTTAAATTCCCGGTCAAAGCGCTCGGCGTATGGATGCAGCGAATCGATCGTTTAATAAAAATGAATAGCCACTGCGAACCTGATGACGAAAACTGATAGTCGGGTTTCATCATCCATCAAGTGATTTAAAATTTAAATCCCGCCATACCGCATTTCTCCTGTCCGACAGAAATATAAATAAACGCTGCTCATAAATGATCGTCATTATTTACGTATCTGTCACTCTTGATGTAAGTTTAACAGTCCGGAAAATAAGGCCCAGTGTGCAAAGCGGGTCCCGCTAAGTCGCTTGGAGCAGGAGATAGGCGAGTTTAGCTCAACAGGCTGCGACATACATGCAGGCAAATGTTGTAAATAAACAGGGTAGTATGGCCAATTCGTTGTATCTTCAAAAACTTATTTTTTCAATGAATGCTTGCAATACTTATCTTTTTTACTCTCCACTGGTTTCTTTCCCTCTTCTTTCACTCATTTTTTCTGCACCGATTTGCAACGCATCAAATGTTCACAACGAGCAAACGATGGGAAAGAACTTTTTACTTAATAACCTGGATCTTGCAGGGTTCATCCTTTTTAGTACCCCGGGCCTATGGTATTTTACACCGTATGCACCACGAACATAGTGATACCAAGGAAGATCCGCATTCACCCCATTTCTTTACAGACGTTTGGCAAATGATGAAAAGTACACACCATATGTTCCGTAGTCTTGTGCAGCGAAAGTACACACCCGATGCCCAGTTCACCAAAGACTATCTGCCTGAGTGGGACCGGCTTGACAAATTTGGCAATCATGTGATCACACGCATCGCCTTTGCGTTAATTTATATTGGCTTCTATCTCTATTTTGCACCGAGTTATTGGTTTTTCTTATTGTTGCCCGTGCATTTTTTTATGGGCGCTGTGCAGGGGGCCATTGTAAATTGGTGTGGACATAAGTACGGATATTCAAATTACGACAACGGCGACAAATCGAAAAACAGCAGTCCGTGGGGCATCTTGCTAATGGGTGAACTGTTTCAGAACAATCACCATTTTGATAGTCAGGACGCCAATTTTGCAAAAAAATGGTATGAATTTGACCTTACTTTTTTGATCATGAAGGTGATGGACAAAGCCAGGATCATACAAATAATTCGTGTAATCTGATTATATCCATTTTACGGGCTTTCGAATTTGTCCTTAATATTTTACAATAATTTCATTTGCAATGGCTATGTCCGTTGCTTACATCTGCCTTATTTTTGCAGCAAAAAAAAGATGCAACAAATGAATCCAGTGGTACATTTTGAAATGCCTTCAAATGATGCGCAACGCATGAATCACTTTTATACCAACGTTTTCGGCTGGAAAACCACCGCCTTAGGCGAACAAATGGGCAATTATGTACTGGCAACAACCACCGAAACCGACGAAAATGGTATGATCAAAAAACCAGGAGCCATTAATGGTGGTTTTTATCCCCGTCCTCAGGGCGGTGAAAATTTACATCCTTCTCTTGTGATCGGAGTCGCTGATCTGCAGGCCTGTATGAAAGAAATTACAGAAAATGGAGGCACATTGATCGGCGAACCGATGGAAATTCCGGGATATGGCACTACCATATCTTTTTATGATACTGAAGGAAATCGACTGAGTGTCATACAGCCGGTTATGCCATAACCTGTAATGCAATGCGTAATAAGCAATGCAATCAGATGTTCGTCAACTTCTCCAATATATAAAAAACAGCCGGACATACTTCTGTATTTTTCAAGGTAAGCGCTTGACGCTTTAACAGCACATCTTCGTCTGTATAGGGGTATCGGGCGCAGTCGCCGGGCCTTACGTCGTAAATACTGCAGTAGTTATCAGAACCCAAAAAACTGCAGGGTTGTTGCTGCATTACATAGTCATTTTCTTCGTCGAGCCTGAGGTAAGTTTGAATAAAATTACCTTCCTTCATATGTAAATGTTTGGCGATACGCTTAATATCAGGGATCTTAAAACGGGGTGAGTGATTTTTACAGCAGTTGGCACATTCAAGACAATTGATTTTTGAAAAAGCTTCCTCATGCAACACCGGTAGCTGTCTGATCACTTTACGCTGATCGCACTTCTTCAGAAAAGAGGCATATTTCTTTTTTTGCTCTTTAGCCGTTTTCTGCCATTCCATCCTTATTTCAGATTTTGCAGCATATCAGCAGTCATGGTATCCAGGTCAAACTCCGGCTTCCATTGCCAATCGTTCTGCGCTTGCTGATCATCGATACTCTGCGGCCAGCTATTGGCAATTTGTTGTCTGAAATCAGGTTTATAACTGATGTTGAAATCAGGCAGATGTTTGCGGATGCTTTCACTGATTTCCTTCGGTGAAAAACTCATAGCACTCAGGTTGTAAGCAGTGCGTGTTTTGATTTGTTCAGCAGGAGCCTGCATCAGTTCTATGGTGGCGCGGATGGCGTCAGGCATATACATCATGGGCAGATAGGTCTCTTCCGATAAAAAACACTCGTAGTGACCATCACTTAATGCTTTGTGATAAATTTCGATGGCGTAATCGGTGGTGCCACCCCCGGGAGCAGATTTGTAACTGATCAGGCCGGGGTAACGTAAACTACGGACATCAATGCCATAATGTTTATGGTAATAAGCACACCATTGTTCACCGGCATATTTACTGATTCCATATACAGTAGTGGGTTCAATGATCGTATGCTGTGGAGTTAATTGTTTAGGAGAATTGGGGCCGAAAACAGCGATCGAACTGGGCCAGTAAACTTTATCCAATTTTTCTTCTTTGGCAATGTCTAAAATATTGAGCAGACTTTGCATATTGATCTGCCAGGCCATCGAAGGATTTTTTTCGCCGGTGGCAGAAAGAATCGCTG
>JADYYU010000283.1 GCA_020853515.1 Chitinophagaceae bacterium
AGCGGCTATTTTCTGGAATTTGCTCACCTGGTGGTTTGGTATTCCGTCCTCTTCTTCCCATACACTCATCGGTGGTTTTGCAGGTGCAGGCATTACGCACGCCTTATTAAGCAAGGGGATGATGCCCATTTCGGAAATTGTTGAACTGGACAAAGTGATCAAAATATTTTTATTTATTTTTCTGGCACCACTTGTTGGTATGCTTATGTCTATGATCTTTACGTTTATTACCATCAACCGGAATACCTGGCTCAAATGCGTGTTGTTTGCCGGTATAGCCATAGGACTCAACCTGCTGCTGATCAAATTTGAAAAAGATAAGATGGGGGAGAACATAGCCAAAATGTTCAGGGTTGACAAACTGGAAAAGGAAGTATTGAAAGATACAAGCAAAATGGCTAAACTGGTAAGTGCCAAAAAGAATGCGGCCTTAACAATTCCGTATATAAATGAGTACGAAGGAATTGGCTCGGTAAAGGTTGCTGAAAACATCATTGCGCATGTAGACATGAAAGAGGTGAACCATGCCATTTTGAATGATAACATTAAAAAGTATTTTAAGTATGATCAATTGGAGGTTTTAGCTAAAAAAAGTGAAACCAAAAAAGCTGAGTTTATACTTGTAAAGAAAGCGATCGACACGCTCAAACCTCTGGTGAAAGTATATGATACAGAAGGCCTGGATGGCATGGTAAGCAAAATGAATGCAGCCTATCCGATGGATCCGTCAACTCTTGAAACATTTAAAAAAACCATGAAGTTTGAACTGAAAGATAAAGTGGCCAAAGAAATACTGAAAGGCGACAATGCGATGATCCGCTATGGTATTCTCATTGTATTCGGCATTTTTATTCTATCCTTTATTTATACAGAAAAAATAAAAGAACCGAAAGTGTCACGTACCAATAACATGTTTAAAAAACTACAGTTGGTATCTTCTGCAGCTTTCAGTATCGGACATGGTGGTAATGACGCACAGAAAGTAATGGGCATTATCGCAGCAGCATTGGTAGCCAACGGCGATCTGGCTGATATCAAATCCATGCCCGACTGGATACCACTGGCCTGTTATGCAGCAATCGGTCTGGGTACCTTAAGCGGTGGCTGGAAGATCATAAAAACCATGGGAACCAAAATCACCAAGGTGACCCCATTAGAAGGTGTTTGTGCAGAAACTGCCGGTGCCACCACCTTATTTCTGACCGAGCAAATGGGGATTCCGGTTTCTACCACTCATACGATCACCGGTGCCATTATCGGGGTAGGTGCTACCAAACGTTTGAGTGCTGTCAGATGGGGCGTAACAGTTAATCTCTTATGGGCCTGGATCCTCACCATTCCGATCAGTGCCTTACTGGCAGGTTTGGTTTACTGGATCACCAGTTTCTTCGTAAACTAAGTATCAGATTTCTTTACTTGTATAGGAAGTTGCAGCTTTGCGATCTGGAATTTGATATCGTTACAATGCAGTGATGTGTACGTTTAAAATCGCTCATACAGCCCGCTGAATTTACGCTCAATGCTTATTTCTGACCATAGCGATATGCGGTATGTCATCTTCCAGATAGGTTTCTGAAACAGTCACAAAGCCAAGCTCCCGGTAAAATTTCTCCAGATAAGCCTGCGCACTGATTTTTATATCAGTTCCGAATTCTTTTTCACAATGACCGATCGCCGCAGCCATCAGCAGGCGACCATAATTTTTATCCCTGCTGGTCAAAGACACGGCCACGCGGCCAATAGAGCAGTATTTATCATAGCTCAAACCGTAGGGTAGAAGCCGTGCATAGGCAATTAATTCCTGATGCTCGTATCCCAGCAGATGCCAGCATGTTTTGTCTTTATCGTCGCAATCCTGATAGGGACAATTTTGCTCTACGACAAAGACTGCGGCTCTTAATTTCAGGAGTTCGTATAACTCACCGGTCGATAGTTCGGTATAGTGTTTTATTGTAAATGTTATCATGGCTTAAATAAAAATGGGTTGATTAAACGGCCACTTCAGTACTTCACACATTTTATTAACTGCCTGCAAACCCTCCGTTCCAACATCCTTTGAAAACGAATTTACATATAGTTCAATATGCTTTTGCATCACGGCTTCATCCATTTCCTGCGCACGACTGCGGATAAACGGTGTGATCTTCTGCGGACGCCGATCCGCCGATTCAATGCTCGCAGCTATCAGATCATTTACCTGATACTGCAGTTTAGAAGGCAAGGTTCTGCGTATGGCGATGCCCCCCAGCGGTATAGGTAAACCGGTAGCGGATTCCCAGCAAGAGCCCAGATCCATGATCTTATGTAACCCTTTTTCAGCATACGTAAATCTGTTTTCATGAATAATAACACCCGCTGCTGCTTCACCACTGATCACGGCATCTTCGATCTGATCAAAGCGATACGCTTTCTTGTTCATCAATTCAGGCGCAGCAAAGGTGAGTAAAAAATTGGCTGTGGTATGCAAACCCGGAATCGCAACTTTTACATTCCCGAGAGCTGCAGGAGTCAGTACTGTTTTACTGATCAGTAATGGGCCCACTCCCTTACCCAGGGCACCACCACTTTTCAACAGAGCATAGTGCTGCGATACATGTACGAAGTTAGCATAACTTATTTTTACCAGATCCAGTTGCTGCCTTGCGGCCATTTCATTGAGCGTCTCAATATCTTCAAATACAAACTCAAATGTCGTATCCGGCAGGCCAAGTTGTCGCTGAGCGATGGCTTCAAAAATATAGGTGTCATTCGGGCAAGGTGAAATTCCGATCTTCAGATTCATGAATTATAAAGTTAACAGTAATTTTTCTATTTCAAGTGCATTGTTGCGCAGTGCCAGCGGAATATTCCAGCCAGCCCGGTTTCGTGTTTCGACCCTGTTAGAGATGCTGCGTATTTGCAAAAAAGGAATATCTGACATCAGCGCCGTATAATGAAGCGCAGCACCTTCCATGCTTTCGATATCGGCCTTGTATTTAAGCTTTCTCCGATCTACCGTTTGTTGATTTCCTGATGAGCAGTTGACGGTCAAACCAATGGCTTTCTTTAAGTTAAGGGGAGTGCTTTGTAAAAAAGGACAGGGGAGTGCAGCCTGTCTGTACGGAAATTGCTCCGGATCTGCAAGATTGAGGTCAAAAATACTGAGCAGTTCATCGTCATTCTCCGCACCGGTATCCGACATTTCAGTTTCTACCACTACAGTGTCACCAATGTTGAACGTATCGTTATAGGTTCCAGCCAAACCGCATTGTATAATCAGGTCGGGTTTTCGGGCGCACAGTTGCTGCAAATGAAACGTGGCAGCGATCATACCGATACCATGAGTGCAGTAGGTCAGTGAGTGTGCATTGATGCTGATTTTGGTCATTGCTTCCAGTTCCGTGGAAGTGGCCGCTGCGATCACAATGTTCATTTTGCAAAGTTTACATAAATAATTGACTTCGCACCAAAATTATCTGCTGCAAAATCAATTTTATTGATAAACCATTTTAAAACAGAACATTATTTGTAATGAAATGTGATTTTATTTGCACCCTCACTTAAAATGAGCGTAATAAATCTTTAAGGTTTACCTTTGCACTTCAAATAATAACAATGGTTTACATCACACGGATAGAACATTTTAATGCGGCTCACAAACTCTGGAATTCAAACTGGACAGCGGAGCAAAACAGGGAAGTTTTTGGCAAATGTGCCAACGAAAATTTTCACGGACATAATTATGAACTGCATGTAACAGTTAAAGGAACGCCGCATCAGGATACAGGATTTGTGATCAATGCAAAATTGCTCGGTGAAATGGTGAAGGAACATGTGATCGAAAAAGTAGATCACTGTAATCTGAACCTCGATGTCCCGTTTATGAAGGGAGTCTTTACATCAGCCGAAAATCTGGCAATGGCCATCTGGAATCAATTAAAAGATCTGATAGACGCTCAGGGATGCACTTTACACAGCATTAAACTGATAGAAACGAGAAGTATTTATGTAGAATACTTCGGAGATTAAAATAAACAACTAGGCCATATACAAAATCAGAGCACTACGATGAGCACAT
>JADYYU010000284.1 GCA_020853515.1 Chitinophagaceae bacterium
AAAAATATCTTCGTATTGTTGATTCGAAAGAAGCACCGTCTTCAATTTTTCTTTTTCTGACAGTTATGAGAACACTACAAACATAACTATCCACCCCGATAGAGTAAAAATTGACCCTATTATTTTTTAAACCTGACAAAAACTTTAAATACCCATATGAGCAAAAAGAACACACCCGGCACCGGTCTACAGTTTGGCCGCTATTACACAAACGATACCAGCAGTGTATATGACCTCTTTCAATACGATTACCGCACATCCGTTATTCGTAACCCGAATGGCGAAGTGATCTTTGAATTAAAAAATGTGGAGGTTCCGGCACACTGGAGTCAGATCGCCACCGATATTCTCGCTCAGAAATACTTTCGCAAGGCAGGTGTACCTCAGGAAGACGGCTCTCTGGGTCGCGAAACTTCAATTAAACAGGTGGCTCACCGTATGGCAGATTGCTGGCGTCAATGGGGTGAAAAATACAATTACTTTGCATCTCCAAAAGATGCGCAAATCTTTTATGATGAATTGGTTTATACCATATTAAATCAAAGCTGCGCACCCAATTCACCACAGTGGTTCAATACAGGCCTGCATTCAGCCTATGGCATCACAGGTAAGCCGCAGGGACACTACTATGTTAACCCTACAACCGGCGTATTGGAAAAATCGCAAAACGCTTACGAAAGACCTCAACCTCACGCCTGCTTCATTTTAAGTGTAGATGACGATCTGGTGAACGATGGCGGCATCATGGACCTGTGGGTTCGTGAAGCCCGTATTTTCAAATATGGCAGCGGTGTGGGTACAAACTATTCAAATATTCGTGGCGAAGGCGAAAAACTTAGCGGCGGGGGTACCTCAAGCGGCATCATGAGCTTTTTAAAAATAGGTGACCGCGCCGCAGGTGCGATTAAAAGTGGTGGTACCACAAGACGCGCAGCCAAAATGGTTTGCCTCGACCTCGATCATCCTGAAATAGAAAAATTCATCAACTGGAAAGTAGAAGAAGAACAAAAAGTTGCCGCTCTTATTGCTGCAGGCTATAGTCATGATTATGAAGGAGAAGCTTACCGAACCGTGAGCGGACAAAACTCTAATAATTCCGTACGTGTACCCAACAAATTCTTTCATGCCCTCGAAAATGGGGAAGACTGGGAACTGAAAGGCCGCATTGACGGAAAAGTCATGAAAAAACTGCCGGCCAAAGACCTATGGGATCAGATCGCTTATGCCGCCTGGCGCTGCGCTGACCCGGGTACCCAATATGACACCACCATCAATGAATGGCATACCTGCCCTGAAGGAGGCAAAATACGTGCTTCGAATCCTTGCAGCGAGTATATGTTTTTAGACAATACCGCCTGTAATCTGGCCTCGATGAACCTGCGCCGTTTTTATAATGAAGAAACCAGTCAGTTTGACGTACCAGGTTATGAGTATGTGACCCGCCTCTGGACTGTAGTGCTAGAAGTATCGGTGCTGATGGCACAGTTTCCATCTAAAGAAGTGGCGCAACTGAGTTACGATTACCGTACACTTGGCTTAGGCTATGCTAACCTCGGATCGTTGCTAATGGTACAGGGTATTCCTTACGACAGCGAGCAGGCAAGGGGCATGGCCGGTGCACTCACGGCTATTATGACCGGTGTATCTTACAAAACATCCGCAGAAATGGCCCGTCATCTGGGACCTTTTGCCAAATATGAAGAAAATAAAAAACACATGCTTCGCGTGATGCGCAATCACCGTGCAGCAGCTTATGATGCGCACGATGCATTTGAAGATATTGAGATCAAACCACAGGGTATCAAAGCACAGTATTGTCCCGATTACCTTTTGACTGCTGCCACCCGTGCCTGGGATGACGCTGTGCAAATGGGTGAAAAATACGGGTATCGGAACGCACAGTCCACAGTGATCGCACCTACCGGCACCATTGGTTTGGTAATGGATTGCGATACCACCGGAGTTGAACCTGATTTTGCCCTGGTGAAATTTAAAAAATTAAGCGGTGGCGGTTATTTCAAAATCATCAACCAAAGTATCCCGACTGCACTGAGAAACCTCGGCTATTCCGAAAAAGAAAATGACGCTATTGTAAAATATGCAAAAGGCCATGGCACTTTTGCCGGCGCTCCTTTTATCAATCATCAGTCTTTAAGCGAGAAAGGTTTCATCGCTGAAGAATTGAAAAAACTTGATCAGGCGGTAGAAAGTTCATTCGATATAGCATTCGTATTTAATCACTATAATTTAGGTGAAGAATGTCTGCAAAGACTAGGGTTCAAACCTGAGCAATATATGAATCCACTGTTTTCATTGCTTGATGAACTGGGTTTCAAGAACGAAGAAATGAATGCAGCCAACGATTACGTTTGCGGCACCATGATGCTCGAAGGAGCTCCTTACCTGAAAGAAGCACATTTACCGGTGTTTGACTGCGCCAACAAATGTGGCAAGCGCGGCGAAAGATATATTCATCACAGCGGTCATATCCGTATGATGGGTGCCACACAACCTTTCATCAGCGGCGCTATTTCTAAAACAATCAATCTGCCGAACGAAGCCAGTGTAGATGAAATCAAGGAATGTTACCAAATGAGCTGGGAACTGGGCCTCAAGGCAAATGCCCTGTACCGCGATGGAAGTAAAATGAGTCAGCCTTTGTCGAACAAAAGTGATAAGAAAGAAAAAGTAGAAACTACAGACGCTTCGGCTTCGCTCAGCGTAGCTGAAAACATACAGCAAATTGCAGAAACAGTCATGCACGATCTGGGCAAACTCACTATTGACGAATTGCTGGAAGAAGTAAACAAACGTGTACAAGCCAGTCCGGACACTAAACTTAAACGTGAACTATCACGCATTGTAGAAAGGAAAACACTGCCTGCAAAACGCAGAGGTTATACCATCAAATCAAAAGTAGGCGGACAAGCCGTGTTTTTGCGCACGGGCGAATACAGTGACGGTACCTTGGGTGAAATATTTATCGATATGGCCAAGGAAGGAGCTACCATGCGTAGTCTGCTCAACTGCTTTGCGATCTCCATCAGTATTGGTCTGCAGTACGGTGTGCCGCTGGAAGAATTTGTCGACAAATTTATCTTTACCCGCTTTGAACCGGCCGGTATGGTAGAACATCCGAATATCAAAAATGCGACCTCGATCGTAGATTATATTTTCCGGGCATTGGGTTACGAATATCTGGGCCGGACAGACCTTGTGCATGTGCAGGCCACACCGAACGTCACTGCAGACGAATGGGATGTACCGGTGGAAGGCGCCGAAGAATTATCGAACGTGCGTGTGACGGCTCTTAGTGCAAAACCCAGAGTGAGTGATGTGGCTCCGCAGAAAGTGGCCGTGGGCGCCATGTCTGACGCAGAGAAAAAACGCATGCTGGGTACAAGTGCAGATGCGCCGGTATGCCGTTCATGTGGTAATATAACATTGCGAAACGGTACTTGTTATATGTGCCCGAATTGTGGAACAACGACGGGATGTTCATAAAAAACTATTATAAGAAACAGAACTTAAATCTGCATCAAATTAAACTTAGAAAATGCCTTGCGAACTACAAGGCATTTTCTTTTTGAATTCCGGAATAACTGCACAACAATTGGCCCTGCCAGCACATCTATAAAAAATAAAGTACAATGACATTAAATTTTTGGCTGATCACATTTTTCTTCATGATGACACTGCATACAGTCCAAGGCCAGTCAGGTAATCATATACCGGATAGCAGACAAGAACAAACCATGCCGGAATTCCCCGGAGGTGAATATCTGCTTTCAGATTTTATTTCGAAAGAGCTGAAATATCCTGCTGACGCCCGTTCAAATAAAACAGACGGCAGAGTCCTTGTTAGATTCGTGGTTGATGAAAACGGTAAAATTAGTGTGCAGAATATTGTATCAAGCGGACAACCATCTCTCGACAGTGAAGCGGTGAGAGTAGTCAGGCAGATGCCCGATTGGACACCGGGCACAGTAAACGGGAAAAAGGTCAAGGTAATGTACACCTTGCCGATCACATTTGAACTTCAAAATAATGATACCCTGCCCATATATAAAAGCATTCTGACGGCAATCAAAAAGAGAGAATTCGCCAAGGCCGAAAAGAAAATCACTGCTTTACAGAAAGACCATGCAAACGATATTGACCTGCTGAAACTGCAGGCTTTCATCTTATTAGAAAAAAAGAAAATGGCTGCTTTTTGCGAGCTCATTCAACAAATATATTTTATCGGCGACCAAACCAAATTTACAGATTTTACCAGCAAAGAAGAAATCAACTTCTACTATACTGAACATTGCAGTAAGCTGTAAACACTCTATACTCACCCAAAACAATAGGTAAGCTGTTAAAAAAATACCGCGAAAAGAATTATCTTCACATCTCAATTAATCCCGTCTATCATGAAAAAATATACCTTTTCCTTGTTGCTTTTTTGTCTCATTTCAAATGTGCTGCCATCCGTAGCGCAAACAAAAGCAACCATCTACACCACTATGGGCAATATTGTGCTCGATCTGTACGATACACTGCAACCCATTACTACCAATAATTTCAAAACGCTTGTAAATAATAAATTTTACGATGGTATAATTTTCCATCGCGTGATCAATAATTTTATGATACAGGGGGGCTGTCCGTTTGGCAATGGCACCGGTGGGCCCGGTTACACCATTCTGGATGAGTTTGACCCCAATACCAGCAATATCCAAAAAACCATCTCAATGGCTAATTCAGGACCCAACACAGGAGGCAGTCAGTTTTTTATTAATCTGGTAAATAATACCTACCTCAATCCCAATCATCCGGTGTTTGGAATCGTTTCTGCAAATTTCTCAGTGGTACAAAATATCGGCTTAGTTGCTACTGATGCAAATGATAAACCACTGAATAATGTGACCATGGATAGTATCCGAATCACCGCCTACCCCACTGCAACAACTGATTTGCAAGCAACCGGAAAAATGTTGTTTGAAATATTTCCCAATCCGGCTACTTCACAAAGCGTGCTGAAAATACAGACTGAACAGCCTGCTTCAGTGCAGATATCAATCACAGATATTTACGGACAACTGCTGATGCAGCGCACCCATCATTTAAACACTGGAATAACCGCATTGCCATTCAATGAAATGAACCTTGACCGTCTGACAGCAGGCATCTATTTTTTCAGTGTGAAGAGTCAGGAGTCAGTGTACACTCAAAAAATATTCATGAGCCACTAAGGTTAATTAAAACAGATCATCCCCATTTTATTATGAACGACAATATTATCTTTCACATTGTAAAGAAAAGCTGGTGGGAGACACAAAAAGAAAAGGACCATTACCTGTCAGAAAGCTACCACGAAGAAAATTTTATTCACTGCAGTACTCGGGCTCAGTTGCATGCAACGGCCAACCGCTACTACCTGACAGAGCCGTTAATATATTTGCTGCATCTTGATACCGCATTGCTGTCGTCTGAATTAAAATATGAAATGTCGCCGTCCCTGCAACAATTTTTTCCGCATATTTATGGCCCTATCAACAAACAAGCCATCATAATGGCAGAAGAACTGATGAAACCGGCAGGCGATACCTGGCGGTTATAAACGCATACTGTTAAAGTTGAACTGAGCAAGCAACTATGGGCTTACCTTTGCGCTAAACAGGTTTAACATGAAAAAAATAATCACTTCTGCAGTATTGCTCCTATTCGCTATTTTACAAACGCAAGCTCAGCACACATTACCTAAGTTGGCCTACTCCTATAATGCATTGGAACCCTTTATTGATGCCCAAACGATGGAGATCCATTACAACAGACACCATCAGGCTTATGTAACTAATTTAAACAATGCACTGTCGGAAGAACAAAAATCATTACCGATCACTGAATTGCTGGCAAATATTTCAAAATATTCGCCTGCTATCCGCAACAATGCCGGCGGTCATTATAACCATACTATGTTCTGGACTATGCTGACGCCTGAGCATAATACATCACCCTCTAAAAAACTGATAAAGGAAATCAACCAAACCTTTACGAATACAGATACCATGAAAGCTATGCTGAACAAAGCAGGACTGGGACGCTTCGGATCAGGCTGGGTTTGGCTGGTGGTAAATCCGCAAAAAAAATTAATGATCTTCTCAACACCCAATCAGGATAACCCGCTTATGGATATTGCAGAAGTAAAAGGAACTCCGATTTTATGCATCGATCTTTGGGAGCATGCCTACTATCTCAAATATCAAAATAAGCGCGGTGATTATCTGAGTGCCATCTGGAATGTGATCGACTGGAATGAAGTCAGCAGACGATATGAGGAAGCCATCAGATAAAGGCAGTCCGTCAGCTATT
Organism: Chitinophagaceae bacterium; assembly: GCA_020853515.1. Classification (GTDB taxonomy): domain Bacteria; phylum Bacteroidota; class Bacteroidia; order Chitinophagales; family Chitinophagaceae; genus OLB11. The sequence goes on from JADYYU010000284.1 coordinate 6,358, forward strand.
CCTTCAGCAATTTTCTGCGCGCCATGCCATTAACCTCTACGATATACAAACCAGCAGCCAAATGACTGATATCGGCTTCATTTGTCAAAGGCTGAAATTCAAGCAGTAAATGACCGGTGACATCATAAATCCGGATGTTCTGCACAGGCATTGCAGCGTTGAAGCGTATATAATGGCTTGCAGGATTTGGAAAGATGCTAAACGACGCCAGCTTCTCGTCAAGATCATTATTACCAACTGCCCAGCAACTGACTCCGTTTGCGCTCAGGCTGTTTTGCATGGCCACACCCCGCTCTGCTATAAAATTTTTCAATCCG
>JADYYU010000285.1 GCA_020853515.1 Chitinophagaceae bacterium
AAAGAGCTGGGACCGGCCCGGAACTGGGAAGAAGCAGCCCAAAAAGCAAAGTTTATCAGGATGACTACAATCAAAAATATTTTTGAAACGGCCATAGACGTTGATAATACCAAACCGATGAGTAATATCATGCAGTTGAATATCCCTGAAAAATATATTTACAATGCAAATTCAGTATGGGAACTACCCCCGGTACTCGAATATCTGCTCGATGAGAATTGCCTGCTGGAGAAAAAACCCGGACAGACCGGTAGTCAGCGTTATTGTCCCCTGTAGAGCACATTCAAAAAGTAATTGCCTTTAATTAAATACAAGATTAAAAAAATGAGGGGTTCCGTTTGTTATATCTGTTGTATTATAATGCTTGTGTGTACTACCTGCGCATGTGTAAGGAATGCGGAAACTCATGATACAAAACGAGTGATTGTTATTCAGCCATTGGCTGATTTCGCAACATCATTATCACAAAGGGTTTTGCAGCAGGTCAAAGTTCTGCATCCAAATACTATTCTGAAAAAACCAATAGCCTTTCCGCATAACTGCTATAACGCAGCCAGGCAACGTTATCGTGCAGATTCATTGATTCGCTGTTTAAGCCGCCTGGCTACTGATGATACTGTTATCATTGCTGTTACCGACAAGGATATCAGTACTTCCAAAGGAGTGCATGCCGATTGGGGTATAATGGGACTGGCCTTTTGTCCGGGCAAAGCCTGCATCGGTTCAACATTCAGATTGAAGAATGCCAATTTGTACGATCAGTTTTATAAAGTCGCCATACATGAACTCGGCCATACACAAGGATTGCCACATTGTAAGGTCAAAAATTGTTTTATGCGTGATGCAGAGGGTGGAAATCCGTTGAACGAAGAAACCGGATTTTGTTCTTCCTGCAAGTCATTTTTGATTCAGAAAAAATGGCAATTTAATTAACAACCGTCGCAATAACAACCCGTGGGTGCAAAGCGGACATTGATGAAGATTAATAAAATTTACTTCCAAAGCGCACAAAAGCATCCCGTTCCAGATTTTCCCGGTGCTCCGGATGCGCAATGGCTATCAGTGCTTCGGCCCGTTGTTTCAGATTTTTTCCAAACAGATAGGCAATGCCATACTCTGTGATCACGTAATGCACATGCGCACGGGTAGTGACCACCCCCGCCCCGGGCTTTAAAACGGAGACAATCTTTGATTCCCCTTTCGCTGTGCTGCTGCTGAGGGCAATGATCGGTTTACCCCCGGCAGAAAGATTGGCACCCCTGATAAAATCCATTTGTCCACCCACACCCGAATACTGATACATGCCGATTGAGTCGGCACAAACCTGCCCTGTAATGTCAATTTCAATGGCGCTGTTGATAGCAGCTACTTTCGGATTTTTGCCAATCACATAAGCGTCATTGACATAATCTGATTCCAGAAATGCAACCTGCGGGTTGTCATCTACAAAATCGTACAATTCGCGACTACCGATCGCAAAGGTGGTGATGGTTTTTTGACGATGCTTTTTCTTATTACTATTATTGACAATTCCGTTCTTAATAAGAGCCATCACACCGTCTGAAAACATTTCGGTATGCACACCCAGGTTCTGATGTCCGCGCAGTTCATGCATCACAGCGTCGGGAATGGCTCCTATGCCCATCTGCAAAGTGGCCCCGTCTTCAATAATAGACGCACAGTATTTGCCAATTTGTATGTCGGCTGCAGTCACCATGCTGGCATAATCAACCACGGGCAGTTCCTGCTTCACCTCAGTAAGCACATCAATTTCACTGATATGCATCAATCCGTCACCCAGTGTACGCGGCATAAGGGGATTCATTTGAGCTATTACCAGGTTGGAATTCTTGACAGCCGACCGGGCAATATCAACTGAAACACCCAATGAACAAAATCCATGTTTGTCTGGCGTCGACACATGAATCAGGGCAATATCCGGTTGAATGATCTTGTCGTTAAACAAACGGGGGATCTCGCTCAGAAAAACCGGAATATAATCCCCGCGGTTGTCGTTGACCGCCTCCCGGGTATTGGCCGACACAAACAGCGAATTAATATAAAAACTGTCCGGAAAACCGGGATTCAAAAGGCCGAGATCACCTAATGTTGAAATCGAAAAAATTTCGACCTGCTTCAACTCGGCAGCACGCCGGCCAAGAGCCTGAGTCAACATCAACGGGGTGGCGGCACTTCCCTGAACAAATATTTTTTGACCTGATTTTATATGCTTTACGGCTTCGTCTGGCGTAACAGTTTGAGGATATTTTTTCATAAGTACAACGAAGGTTCTATCTACCTTCAAAGGCAGTAAATGTAAACTTTTTTACCGGCAAAAAAGGATGGTTATAATAAACTGAATTCCCTAGAAAAAACCGTACTGATATGTTCAGGTATCCGGCACCAGAAAATAGTGCAACCCGCATTGATCCGGCTTGTACAACCTGTAAACTTATCCTGAAAGTTACACAGATCTTGAAGACCTATAAATGTTAACTGCTCCGCCTTGGCGGACCAACTGCCTAATGTGCCGCCCACTCAATACTATCCAGATCAATGCCTTCTTTGTACATTTCCCAAAGCGGACTCATTTCACGTAATTTGTGTACAGTCTGCTTCACGGCGTTGACGGTATAGTCAACTTCTTCTTCTGTGCTGAACCGGCTTAACCCAAATCTGAGTGAGCTATGCGCAAGATCATCGCCCAGGCCCAGCGCTTTTAGTACATAAGATGGTTCCAGCGAAGCAGAAGTACAGGCACTTCCGCTGCTAAGGGCAATATGTTTATTGATCCCCATCAGCAAACCTTCACCTTCTACATGCTTAAATGAGATATTGGCCACATGCGGCAAGCGATTTGTTTTGTGCCCGTTCAGGTAACTTTCCTCTACTTCAAGCAATGAATTTTCAAGTTTATCACGCAGTTTCGTAATTCTTTCAGTGTCTGCAGCCATTTCTGTACGACAGATCTCACAGGCCTTACCAAAACCTACAATGCCGGGTACATTTAAAGTGCCGCTGCGCATTCCGCGCTCATGTCCGCCACCGTCAATCTGAGCTGTTACTTTCACACGGGGATTTTTTCGGCGAACGTATAAGGCTCCCACTCCTTTAGGTCCGTACATTTTATGGGCTGTAAAAGCCATCAGGTCGATTCCGTCTTTATTTACATCTACCGGAATTTTGCCTACGGCCTGCACTGCATCCGTCATCACCAGCACGCCATGCTTGCGGGCAATAGCCGATATTTCTTTCATGGGATTGATCACCCCGATCTCATTGTTGGCATACATGATAGCCACCAGGATGGTTTTGGGAGTAATGGCTTTTTCCAACTCCTGCAAATTAATCATGCCTTTATCATCCACCTCCAGATAGGTAACTTCTGCACCTTGCTTTTCAAGATGTTTACAAGTGTCCAGTACCGCTTTGTGCTCTATGGTAGTGGTAATGATATGATTGCCCTTGGCAGCATACATTTCATAAACTCCCTTAATGGCCAGATTGTCAGCTTCGGTGGCTCCGGAAGTAAAAATAATTTCTTTCGGGTCTGCTCCTATCAGCTTGGCTATCTGCTCACGGGCGTAATCAACGGCTTCCTCAGCAGTCCAGCCAAACGAGTGGTTACGGCTGGCTGCATTGCCAAAGTTTTGCGTAAAATACGGTACCATGGCGTCTACCACTCGGGGGTCGCAAGGGGTGGTTGCATTATTGTCGAAATAAATCGGAAAAGTCATTCTAATAATATTTTAATGGTTAAAATAAGGGCTGCATACTTAGTAATAATGGCAAAAACGACCGGCTTAACCTGACTTTTCAGTGAATCACTTCTAGCCATAGCACCGTCATTGCTGTATTTCTGCTAACCGCCTTGCAAATATATTTCACAAAGTCCGTAGTAGAAATTATTTCTTATTGATAGCTACTTTGTCCCATCAATTTTAACAATGTAGTAGTTTGCACCAATGAACATGTAAACGCAGATCAATTTCTGTAATTTTAGCCTCCCGGGTCTTATTATTGCATTCAAAATAACGCCATTTTTGATTTTTCACTTGTATAACCCATTCATTTTATGAAGAAAATAGAGCATATCGGCCTGGCCGTAAAATCGCTAAAAGAAAGCATACCATTATACGAAAGCTTACTGAATACAACTTGTTATAAGACAGAAACCGTTGAAAGCGAACAGGTTATAACGGCTTTTTTTCAGGTGGGCGACAGTAAAATTGAGCTTTTACAATCTTTGACTGCGGATGGTGTGATCGCTCGTTTTATAGAAAAAAAAGGAGAAGGCATGCATCATATCGCTTATCTGGTAGATGATATTGAAACGGAAATGAAGAGGATGCAACAGCAAGGATTTACTTTGTTGAATGAAATACCCAAAAAGGGCGCCGATCAAAAAATGGTCTGCTTTCTGCATCCTAAAAACACCAACGGCACCTTAGTGGAACTTTGCATGGAAATGCCGGCTTCCTGACTATAATTGCATGAATTTGGGCGTTCGGGCGGGCTATTCGCTGCAAGTCCTCGCCGCAGGGCGTCTGTGGGCTTTCCGCTGCTATCCCTAACGCAGCGCAGATTATTCAGATACCTGAATATTAGACCTCATAAGATGTACAGGTCCCCTTAAGTATGTAATCTATGACGAGGCCAGCCCTTAAACTGCATTTTTCGCTGGAATGACCTCAGTGCAAAATAGCCATCTGAAATGGCAGGTTAACTCCGGATCGTTGTCTGCATACGGGCATCCACATACGCCAGGCGTGTTCCTGAAACAAGATTCGAAGACGATTTAGCCGTTTTTCGATCAAATAGTATCGGGGCGTATGCCACACCGAAATGTATTGGCACAGGCAAATTAAATCAGTGTTTTAATTAAAATTCTGATAAAATATTTTGTTTAACGAATTAAAATATAATATCTTCACCCCTAATAAAAATTAACATATGAAAAAATTTAAACTTCAGAATGAATTTTGGAAAGGCGTGCAAAGTCGTTTTTCAATTTTCGCACTCGTGTTTTTAACGAGTTGGCTTCTTAGTTTTACTGCGAAAGCTCAGGTCTTTTGCATAGGTTCTGCGCTTGCGGGTAACATTACAGGTTACACCAATAGTTTTCAGCCTATGCCTAGCGTAGCTGCTGGTCAGGCTTATTATTGGACAACCACTTTAACAGCCGGTGTTCCTTATACCTGGTCAAACTGCGTTGCCGAGGGAGGAACCAACTCAGATACTTACATGCGCATTTATGATGCATCTAATGTAGTTGTTGCTACTGCAGATGATATATGTGGTGTAAATCCAACTTTAACATATACTCCTGCTGTCAGCGGTTTATACTATGTTCACTTGGCACAATATTCGTGCGGCACACTATCCAATAGTCAGGTTTTGGCTTATAAGGCAGTATTACCTCCTACAGTTGTGTCCTTTACACCGGCTTCAGGTTGTCCCGGTACCACGGTTGTA
>JADYYU010000286.1 GCA_020853515.1 Chitinophagaceae bacterium
GCAAAAGGAAAAAAACAGGGAAGAAAAGAAGCTCAGAAACCAGTTCAATAAGCTGGAATCTGATCTGGGAAAAATGAATTTCGATAAAAACAGACTGGAATTGATGCTGGCCGATCCTGCCATTTATTCGAATAAAGAAAAATTCCAGGCCGCTGAGTCAGAATACAATCAGATCAGTATGAAAGCCGATGTGCTGAAAACTGAGTACGAAAAACTCTTTGAACAGTTAATGGAATTTGAATCATAATAAAATATACCGACTATGAGAAAAGTATTTGTGTGTGTAATACTTCTTTTTGCTGCACCAATTATGCAGGCCCAAAAGAAAAATTTTTCGATGGCAGAGGCAGTCAATGGATTGAGCGGTCCGCTGGCAGTGAAAAATATGGATCAGCTAAAGTGGACAGGCAGCACCGAATACTACACATATATCGTGATGAATGACAGCGAAAAAGTGATCATGGCCAACAGTCCCGCCACCTTTGAATCTGAGACCCTGATGTCTATCGAAAAAATGAATCAGTTGCTGGCAAAATCCGGCATTAAACCACTTAATAAATTCCCTAATCTCAACTGGATTACACATACTTCTTTTTATATTATTCATGATAATAAATATATAAAATTCAATACGCTGGCCCGCGATTCAAGCGAAGTTAGCATTCTGACTGATTTACCCAAAAATGCAGAGAATATCAGTCCGGACAGTAAACAGTCCGCTTTTGCTTATGTTGCCGACTATAATTTATTTGTAAAACAAGGGAATGCGCCTGCCATTCAGATCACGCAGGATGGAAACAAAGATCTGCTATACGGCACTGCAGTGCACCGCGACGAGTTTGGTATCACCGGTGGCATATTCTGGTCACCGCAGGCAGACGCGATTGCTTTTTATAAAATGGACCAGTCTATGGTCGAAAACTATCCGGTCGTTAATTGGTCTGAAACACCGGCCACGGTCAATTTTATAAAATACCCCTTTGCAGGTCGCCGCTCACATGAAGTAACACTCGGCATTTATAATCTTAAAACCAACAGTACTGTCTATGTAAAAACAGGTGAACCCAAAGACCAGTACCTCACCGCAGTAACCTGGAGTCCTGACGGAAAATTTGTGTATATCGCCATCTTAAACCGCGATCAGAATTACTTACAACTCAATCAGTATGACGCTTTAAGCGGAGAAAAAATTAAAACCCTTTTTGAAGAACGCAACGAAAAATATGTTGAGCCCCAGCATGAACTGTATTTTATCAACAATAACCCATCGCACTTTGTGTGGTGGAGTCAGCGCGACGGCTATATGCATTTGTATTTATACAAAAATGATGGTACACTGATCAGGCAATTGAGCAGCGGTAACTGGATCGTCAATGAAATATTGGGATTTAATAAAAAAAATCAGGAGATCATTTTTACCGGCACCCGCGAAAGTCCTTTACAAAAAAATATTTATGCAGTAAATATTACAACGGCTAAAATCAGAATGATTACCAAAGTTCCCGCCACTCATACGGCCACACTCAGTGCTGATGGCAATTATCTGATCGATGTATATACCAACAGTATAACACCCAGAAATATTGAAATTGTCAATGTCAATACCCTAGCAGAAAAAAGGATCTTTACAGCAACAAACCCATTAAACGACTACAACACAGCGAATGTTCAACTCAAAAAGATCCCGGCATCCGACGGCACTGAACTGTTTGCTAAACTGATCTTACCGGCCGACTTTGATTCAAACAAAAAGTATCCGGTGATCGTATATCTTTACAATGGGCCGCATCTGCAACTGGTGAAAGACGCCTTTCCATACAGCGGAAATCTCTGGTACGATTATATGACACAGCATGGCTATATTGTATTTGTGATGGACGGGCGCGGTAGCAGCAACCGCGGCTTTGCATTTGAAAGTGCGGTATTTCGTCAATTGGGTACCCTTGAAATGGAAGATCAGTTGAAAGGCGTGGAATTTTTGAAATCACTGCCTTTTGTAGATGCCAGCAGATTAGGTATACACGGCTGGAGTTATGGTGGTTTTATGACAACTTCAATGATGCTGCGCAATCCAGGCATTTTCAAATGTGGCGTGGCCGGTGGACCGGTACTCGATTGGAGTATGTATGAGGTCATGTACGGCGAACGTTATATGGACACTCCTGAACAAAATGCTGAGGGCTATAAAAACAATCTGCTGTACGATAAAATCAAAAATCTGAAAGGAAAATTATTACTGATTCATGGTACCGATGACGACGTAGTGGTATGGCAGCATAGTATAAAAATGCTTAAGAAATCTGTGGATGAAGGTATACAACTTGACTATTTTGTTTACCCCGGCTATCAGCACAACGTTCGCGGTAAAGACCGAGTACATCTGATGCAGAAAATTACTGATTACTTTGATCTGAATCTGAAGTAGGAGAGCACCTGTTTAAAAAGCTCGCAGTTACAGATACATTGATATCCCCAGGCACACAGACCAGAATGTGAATCCGGAATGCAAAAAAATTAAAGTTCACTGCTACTTTCCAAAGTGCGTCCCTCACTTTCTTTTTTTATACTGTTGCAACACAGGCATGTATTTTCTAGTATATTTGTAACTCGCATCATCGTCAATTAAACCTTATGAGTTCAGGATTTGAAACTACTAAACGATCACTTCAGCGTATTACCCAGCGTATTGATATTAAAGACCTGATCGGCAAGATTAAAAACAAAACTGAAATTCCGCCTTCCAATCACTTTCCTTTTGAAGCACACAATTCGCTTGAAGGAATGCAAAAAAGACAGCAATTTTTATCTTCGCATACAGGCCAAAGATTTCCAACACTCTTTGAAAAGCATTGTTTTGATGCACCTGAGTTACTGAACGGCAACTGTGAAAATTTTATCGGTAATGCACAAGTACCCATTGGAATGATCGGACCATTGCATGTAGTGGGAACTGCGGCACAGGGAGATTTCTTTATCCCGCTGGCAACCACAGAAGGTACCCTTGTGGCCTCCTATCACAGGGGGGCAAAAGCCAGCAGATTGTGCGGTGGCATTACCAGCATTTGCTTTCTCGAAGGTGTACAACGCAGTCCGGTATTTCGCTTCAGGGATATGGCTGATCTTGGACAGTTTTTAATTTTTGCCTTAGAGCGCCGTGAGCAATTCAACGAAATTGTAAAATCGGCAAGCCGCCATGCCATCATTCAAGACATAAAATATAATATCGAAGGCAACCAGTTGATCGTCAATTTTGAATTTTTTACCGGCGATGCTGCCGGACAAAATATGGTTACCATTTGCACCGATCTGTTGTGTAAATGGCTGGTAGAACATGCCCCGGTAAAACCAGGCGAATGGTTCATTGAAAGTAATTACAGTGGCGACAAAAAGGCTTCCGCAGTATCCTTTACCCATGTGCGGGGCCGGAAAGTATCGGCTGAAGTTCATTTAAAAAAAGAAGTGGTAGAAAAAACCCTTCGTTGCTCACCGGCCAACATGGTACAATATTGGCAAAGCAGCACCATCGGAGTCATTCAAAGCGGTAGTATAGGTGCGCAGGGGCATGTTGCTAACGGGCTCACCGCATTATTCATCGCCACCGGTCAGGACGTAGCCTGTGTATCGGAGGCCGCGGTGGGCATCACACGCATGGAACTGACACCTGAGGGTGGGGTTTATGTGAGTGTTACCCTTCCGAATCTTATCGTTGGAACCGTAGGAGGAGGCACCGGACTGGCCACCCAAAAAGAATGTCTCGAAATGATGGATTGCTACGGAGATGGCAAAGTGCAGAAGTTTGCAGAAATTTGTGGTGCAGTAGCGCTTGCAGGAGAAATTTCAATTGCGGCAGCCATTGCCTCGGGTCAATTTGCCGGCGCACATCAAAAGTTTGGAAGAAAACATTAATTCATGAATCAACCTTTTAGTAAGAGAATCTGGCAATATCAACGGGAACGATTTCCTGTATTTACTCATGGATTATTAATTGCAGCGTTTACATTTTCCGCCATCGCCTATGCACATTTATGCAGGCATAGTGCTGAACCCATTCCGCTGATTTCATTTTTAAAAGCGTACGTCAATACCTTCTGTTTGTTTTTATTACTCCGTATTTCCGATGAATTTAAAGATGCTGACTATGACCGGGCCAACAGACCGCATCTACCTGTACCGCGCGGACTGATACAATTAAATGAGTTAAAGTATCTGGGCATTGCGGTACTCATCTTACTGATTTTGTTCAATCTGATATTTGCCCCGTCACAGCTCCTGATTTTTATATGTATACTGCTGTATTTGTTGCTCATGTTTCATGAATTCTTTAGTAAACGCTGGCTCGAGCAACATCAGTGGGCCTATGTCATTTCCCACATGATGATTATTCCGCTGGTAGATACACTGGCAAGTTCGTTCGACTGGATGCAGGCAACACCCGACATGCAGGGCTTGTACTGGTTTTTTGCAGTATCTTTTTTTAATGGATGCACCCTTGAACTGGGACGTAAAATAAAAGCCAGAGAAAATGAAGAAGCCAATTCTTATAGTTCGTCTTTAGGATTCGAAAAATCATTGATCTGTTTTCAAGCAGTACTATTGATGACATTTTTACTTTGCCTGGCAGCAGCACAGCACGCGCATTTAAAGATCGGTCACTCTATCATGTTTGTTCTGATGTACAGTATTTCTGCGGCATTTGGATGCTATTTCTGCAGTCATCGCACCGTTCAAAACGCTCAAAAATTTGAACTGATTTCAGCTCTTTGGGCCATCGGCATGTATGTCAATCTTGGAATCGGAATTTTTATGCTATGATCAGTCAATTCAACGCACATATCGAAACCGGCACTAAGGCAAAAAACCTGTTTACTATGCGTGAACTTGATCTGCAGGTCCCTCCTTTTTGCGTACTTCCGCATGCAGAATTACAAAATCTGTTGCATGATCAGGGTCTGCCTTATTCAAAAGAAGGGATCATGGCAGTACTGATACCTGAAAACTGGATCGACGAAATAGATGCATTATTACCGCAAGTCAGCAGCTATGCCGTACGCAGCAGCACTGCATTAGAAGATGGGGCTCAATTGAGTTATGCAGGTCAGTTTTGCAGCTTGTTAAACGTACAGAACAACCAACTGAAATCAGCTATCAAGCAAGTGTGGCAGTCTCCTTTTGAAGCACATGTGGCCGCTTACCAAACACACACGGACATATCAACAAGCATTCCGATTTCAATCATCATTCAGGAATGCGTATCTGCAGAAGTTTCAGGCGTGGCTTTTAGCTGCGATCCGCTGAATCCTGATACGGAAACCATGTTGATCAACAGCGTTTATGGTTTGGGAGAAGGATTGGTATCTGGTCAACTCGAAGCAGATCAGTATTGGGTCAGGAACGCTGAGATTTCAAAAACAGAGATCGCGCCAAAAACCGAAAAGTTAATTTACCACTCCTCCGGCAATCTGCAAAAAGTTACGGTTGAGGAATCGCTGATTCATTCGTCCTCGCTATCCGATAGCCAGTGCCTTGAACTGGCAAAAATAACTAAGGAACTTGAAGCACATTTTGGTTGCGCACAAGACCTGGAATTTTGTTATGCGAAACAGCAACTCTACATTTTACAAAGTCGTCCGATAACAGCGCTGCGGCCTCAGACAGAAAATTATCTTGTATGGGACAACAGCAATATTGTAGAATCCTATCCAGGCATCACCTTGCCGCTGACCTTTTCA
>JADYYU010000287.1 GCA_020853515.1 Chitinophagaceae bacterium
TAGGGAATTTTCCCACCGATGGTCATACCGGCTGCGATTCCGATCATATTCGCTTCGGCAATGCCGCATTGCACAAACCTTTCAGGAAAATCCTTCATAAAGGCATTTAATTTTAGTGAACCGGCCAGGTCGGCAGTCAGCGCTACTACATTCGCATTTTTGGAAGCTATTTCATGGATACCCTCACCAAATCCGGCGCGGGTTTCTTTTTCGTTTTGAACAGGGAAATCGGAAAGCATCTGCAAATGTAAAAAAATAAAAAAATATCCCACCAAATTAATAACACTATCTGCAATTGTGCATAAAAAAACAGACGAAGCAAAGCCGGTGGCTGGCAATTAAACGAAGCACGGGTGCGGCTCACATACAGGAATTCACAGGAAATAAAACATCAACCAATTAATTTTAAAACAAATCCCATTCAATCCGCTTTATCTTTCGTAATTCCAAAGTTTAAGTCCTAAATTTGCCGTTTGCAAAATCACAAAGCGGAATAAACTGAATGTATACGATTAATTTTAAATTTGAACAAAAGGGACTGGAACCTTTAAGCATACAAAATTGCGAAGCCGACGACAGTATACTGGAAGTGGCCTTAAAAAACAACATCCACCTACACCATAACTGCGGCGGCGTTTGTGCCTGCAGCACCTGTCATATCTATCTCAACTCCGGCGAAAATTTCATTGAAGAACTGAGCGACCGGGAAGAAGATTTTATCGACCGGGCACGCAATCCCCGCATTAATTCGAGGCTGTCTTGTCAGTGTGTACTGTTTGAAGGCAGCGGCACTGTAGAGGTTACTATTCCTGACCAGACACTGATACACGGCGAATAATATTGCGGACTCAACCCATTTTTACCACACTCCTTTTTAAACCAACCACCTTCACCGATTATGTCATACGAACCACCCATTTACTGGAACGATTACGAAGATATTGCCCTCAAACTCTACGAACGGTTTGGAGATGAATTTACCGAATCTAAAATTTACAGGATCCGTTTTACTGAGTTGCTTGAATGGGTATTGGCTATAGAAGGTTTTGCAGGCACGCGCGACCAAAGTACTGAAGGGCATCTGGAAATGATCCAAAGCAGTTGGGTATATGAATGGCGCGACAATCAGAAATAAAACCCTTCTGAACGCTTGCACATTGGTCACTTTTTGATGCGCCCGCTCAAAGCGGTTTTGCCAAAATATTCAGTAAAAATCCACGTGACTGATTATCTTTATACCCTGCAACTTTAGTATTAAATTAAAAATCCATGTCTGTAATTTTAGTGATCGATGATGAAAAAAGCATCAGAAAGGCCTTGTCGGAAATACTGGTAGGCGAAGGTTATAAAGTAGATGAAGCAACAGACGGACTGGAGGGGTATAACCTGATCAAATCAAAAAAATACGATTGTATTTTAAGTGATATTAAAATGCCCCGCATGAACGGTTTGGAAATGCTGGATAAACTCATTAGCGACGGCATCGAAACACCAATCATCATGATATCAGGACATGGCACCACCGACGATGCCGTAGAAGCTGTGAAGACCGGTGCCTTTGATTATATTTCAAAACCACCCGATCTGAACAGGCTGCTGATCACCATCAGAAACGCGCTCGACAAGGCCTCTCTGGTCAATGAAACCACCACCCTGAAAAGGAAAGTGAACGGACTGCAGGATATTATCGGTAGCAGTGAGGGTATCTTGCTGGTAAAACGAACCATCGAAAGGGTAGCTCCGACCGAAGCACGCATACTGGTTACCGGCGAAAATGGAAGCGGAAAGGAACTGGTGGCCCGCTGGGTGCATGAAAAAAGCCATCGCAGTGACAAGCCTCTGGTGGAAGTAAACTGCGCAGCTATCCCTACCGAACTCATCGACAGCGAACTATTTGGCCATGAAAAAGGCTCTTTTACTTCAGCAATCAAACAGCGAATCGGCAAATTTGAACAGGCCGATGGCGGTACATTATTTTTAGATGAGATCGGCGATATGAGTTTGAGTGCCCAGGCAAAAGTACTGCGCGCCTTGCAGGAAGGCAAAATTACCCGCGTTGGTGGCGAAAAAGATATAGACGTGAATGTGAGAGTGATTGCGGCCACCAATAAAGATCTGGGAAAAGAAATTGAAAAAAATAATTTCCGCCTCGATCTGTATCATCGTCTGAATGTCATACCGATACACATCCCTTCGCTGAATGAAAGAAGGGAAGATATTCCCATCTTATCAAAATATTTTTTAGAGCAGATCTGCCGCGATTATAATATGAAAGAGCTGGCTATCAGCGATGAGGCTCAGGAGGAATTAAAAAAGCATAACTTGACCGGCAATATCCGCGAGTTGCGCAATGTGATCGAAAGACTGGTTATATTATGTGACGATGTGATCAGAGAAACAGATGTCAGAAAATTTGTGTTCCCTGTTTTACATTAATAAAACAAACAAACCATGGCTTTATATTCAATGAAAGATGCGCTCAACAAAATGCTTGAGCAAAGCCAGTGGAAGGAGCGCTATCTGGTAGAAAAAATTAAGCTCGACTGGGAAAAACTGATGGGAAAAACCGTGGCCAAACATACCAACGACCTGATTATTAAAGATCGTAAATTGTATATCTATACCGATGTGGCTCCCTTAAAAAATGAACTTTCCTACAACAAAACCCTGCTGATCGAGCGGATCAACCAGCATCTGGAAGAAAATTTTATCAAAGAAATAATACTCTGTTAGTTCATAGCCTGAATAACCGGCAAAAAGGTTTCTGCTTTTAAGGCTGCCCCACCTATGAGTCCGCCATCAACATCCGGGTTGGCAAACAATTCCTGAGCATTTTGGGCATTACAGCTACCGCCGTATAATATTAAGATCTTATCGGCCAGGTCGTTACCATATTGTGCACGCAGTAAACCTCTGATAAAAAAATGCATCTCCTGCGCCTGCTCTGTTGTAGCTGTTACCCCTGTACCAATGGCCCAGATGGGTTCGTAGGCAATCGTGATATGACCCTGCAAATCGGCTGCTGACAAATGAAACAAACTTTCTTTCAGTTGATCAGCCACATATTCATTTTGTGTACCGGCATTTCTGATTTCAAGAGGTTCGCCACAACAAAAGATCACCTGCATAGACTGCGCGATCAGGGTATTCGTTTTAGCTTTCAAAAATTCGTTGGATTCATGAAAATACTGCCGGCGTTCGGAATGTCCGATAATGACATGGCTCACACCGCACTCTTTCAGCATGGCTGCAGATATTTCACCTGTGTATGCTCCGCTTTGTTTGTCATGGCAATTCTGAGCACCCAGTTTTACCTGCTTATGATTCGCCTGTGCTATCACGTCGGCAACCGTATGCAGATGAATATAAGGCACACAAAACACGACCAGTTGATCTTGCGAAAGTGATCTGCATTCTTTTAAAATATTCTCGGTGAGATCTTTTGCTTCGGCCATGCCCAGGTTCATCTTCCAGTTGCCTGCCACCATTTTTTTTCTCATAAATAATACTAATTTTTGCTATTTGTCCTTCTTTGCTTGCTTCGTTTCGGCTGATTTGCTATTCATTCCTTTTATGATATCCTGCGTCACATCCAACTCCTTGTTTGCAAATAAAATAGAGCCATCTCTGGAATACGAGAGAATATAATCATAGCCCTTTTCTTCATTATATATTTCGATGTACTTATGCAGATTATCATGAATTTCTTTGTTAAATACTTCCTGATCTTTCAGGTATTTACTGCCCAAATCCTGCCTTTTCAGTTCCATTTCCTGTTGCTTTTTCATAAGGGCCTGTTGGGCATTTTCACCTTCAGCCTGCGATAGTTCGCCTTTCTGGGCTTTGTTTTGAAGAGCAACGTACTCATTTTGTAAGGAACTGGCCATTCTTTCGAGGTCGGCATCTATATTTTTTTGCCGGGCTTCAAATTCAAGTTTCTTTTTTTTGAAATAATCATAATTAGCCTCCAGTGTGTCGATATCAACATATGCAACTTTGCCGCCGGCAAGCGCCACCTCTTTGCCGGTCTGATCTTTTACAACCACCCTGCTCTTTTCTGCTTTTTGCTCTTTCATTTTCATCACAAGCAAAACAATGACGCCTAACAATGCCAGGGAGCTAAGAATAGTAGAAATATTTTTCATTTGAAATTTAAAAATATGAAGGGCAAAAATAATCGTTATGTATTGTTTATACGCAATTTAAAACGATATAATTTAGTTAAATAGATTGTGAACTAAGGGTTTTTTGCCAAAATAATGCTGCACTGGGTACCGGTATGGGCCATGGTATCGCGCGAAGTGAGGTAGATATTTACAAAATCTCCATTCATATTTCCGTAGCCACTGAGATAAATTTTATTGCAGGTGTTTTGCAATGGTATCAAAAAGGAAGTCTTTTCAGGATTTATCACGGCATCCACAATTTTACCGGCACAAACTACTCCCAAATTGTATAAGCGCATTTTATACGCATAATCAGGATGAGGCGTTACATTTACCGTATAGGAAGGATTTCCACTCACATTGCAATCGTCCACCGCGGTATAATTGCCGGTAAATTTATCGCTCCATTTTATCTGACACTTTTCTCCTTCGTAACCCAAGGGACATACACACACACCATCAGAGCAGGCGGCCCCATTTAAGCAAATAACGCCCTCACACGGCCGAATGAGTGTGGTATCATTATATTCAATATCTTTCTTTTTACAGGAATTTAAAATGATACAACAAAAAGAAAATAATACTAGCAGCGAAGTTGCAAATATCAGCGGTAATTTTTTCATACATTAAAGGTAAAAAAAAATCCCAAATACAGACAAAATATTTGGGATTAATTGATTATTTTTTTGAACTAATTTTTCATTTGACGTTGATATTCTTTTACACCGGCATCTTCGTAATTGCGATGTACTCCGGCCCAATGCCCAAGCAGTGAAAGCCCCCATGCCGCAGTGATCCAGATAGCCCAGGGATAAACCCATGTATCTTTTGCACCCTGACCATAATACCAGTAGATCCACATGGCAGCATTGGCTATGGCAAAAATGACCATATGCAAAATAAACTTACTTTTTTCTCCTGAAGTGGGCACTACTTTTGAAGGCATGTTCTAATTTTTTTTATTTATAATGATTGTTGCAAATGTAAGGAGGATTTTTTTATCAAACAATATCATAGCAAAATGAAATTTAATTTTATCCCGGTTGTGAGACAAACGCTTGTATTCCATTCATGCAGCAAGGATCCGAACACCACCTTGTCAACTCATTTGCCCCGTGCAGTGATTTATGTCAATGCAGATGATGTGGAAGTAGTTGCGCTGATCACCGGCTCAAATATCAGCCGGCTTGCATAATACTATTTACAACTATTAAAATGAATCGCATAAGGTTATTCCGCAAAATTTAGATCCTCTGATTTTCGTTACCGGCATACATCCATTTACCCTCTCAACCTGATGATAAAGCTGCTAAAATGTACACTTCGTGTAAAAGCAGAAGCTGCCTGTAATAGGCAGCTTCTGTTGATATTATTAATGCAGTCATTTAATTAAGCCTGCAAGCTTTAGTGGTCTTAGCGGATGAGGGTCACATTACCCTGTTTAGAGAACCGTTTACCCGTCTGACTCACTGCTTCTACTACATATACGTAAGCTCCCATTGGCTGAGGTTTGCCTTTGTATTGACCATTCCAGCCCTTGCTGATGTCAGTTGTGCTGAATACCTCTTCACCCCAGCGGTTGAAGATCTTAAATGAATTCAGTGACACGATACCCCGAACCATGA
>JADYYU010000288.1 GCA_020853515.1 Chitinophagaceae bacterium
AGTGCAGGGCCTGAAGGTAAGGGACCACTGGCGAACGCGCACGATTGGGTAAATATGGACTCAGACAATCTGAATCTTGCACAAAATCGTTTCAGCCCCATCGGCGCCGTGTCAGAAAATGGGCAGGCAGCGAAGTCGCACTACACCCGCGAAACCGACACCATGCCCGGATTTGCCGGCAGTTCGTGGTATTACCTTCGTTATATGGACCCCCACAATGCACAATCATTTTGTGATCAAAAAATCAGCGATTACTGGAATCAGGTAGATGTATATGTAGGTGGTGCCGAACATGCCGTTGGCCATTTATTGTATTCACGTATGTGGTGCAAAGTACTTTATGACCTCGGCTATATAGCCTTTGATGAGCCCTATAAAAAGCTGATCAATCAGGGTATGATACAGGGCAACTCAAGATTGGTTTACAGGATAAAAAATACAAATACCTTTGTAAGTGCCGGTTTGAAAACGCAATATGAAACGGACACCCTGTATGCAGAATACAAATTTTGCAACGGACTTGAATTAGATATTGATCAGTTCAGAAACTGGAGAGATGAATACCAAAACGCCGAATTTATTTTAGAAGACGGTAAATATATCTGCGGGAGTCTGGTTGAAAAAATGAGTAAAAGACTGTTTAATGTTGTGAATCCCGATGATATCATTGAACAGTACGGCACCGACACCTTCCGTATGTATGAAATGTTTTTGGGTCCGCTTGAAGTCAGCAAACCATGGGATACCAAAGGAATAGAAGGCGTGCACCGCTTTCTGAAAAAGTGGTGGCGGCTTTATGTAGATGAACAAAATGGCCTTAGCATTTCTGACGAAAATGCCAGTGCAGAGGAATTAAAAATCCTGCATCAGACCCTTAAGAAAATAGCTGCTGACATTGAAAATTTTGCATTTAATACGTCGGTCAGTCAGTTTATGATCTGCATCAACGAATTGAGTAAACTGCAATGTAATAAACGGGAAATTCTGCAACCGCTTCTCATTGCACTCAATCCTTTTGCCCCGCATATCAGCGCAGAACTCTGGCAGTTGATGGGAAACGAAAACTCCATACTGGATGTAGCCTTTCCGGAAGTGCAGGAGAAATACCTGATAGAAAACACATTCAGGTATCCTGTTGCAGTGAACGGAAAAACCCGCACCGACCGTGAACTTGCGCTGGATCTGGATGTGAAGGATATAGAAAAACTGATCATGCAGGACGAAAATATCATTAAATGGATGGAAGGCAAACCACTCAAGAAATTTATCTTCGTTAAGGCCAGGATGATCAATGTGGTGGTGTAAGCAGCCGCGGGTGTGAAACCTTTGTGAAATCTCTGATAGCAGAGACTGATGTTGTATTTTCGCAGGCGTAATTTTATGAACCGATTTTTTAAGTACTTATTTTTGATGTTCACCATAGGCAGCCTCCTGCAAAGCAACGCACAGACTGTCATTATCGGTGAGGTACGTGATCTGGCTAACAATAGCCTCATGGGAAATGTGAATCTTAAAAATATTTATTCACAGCAAGGCATGACCATCGGCGCGGACGGTAAATTTTCGATCTCTGTAAAAAAAGGAGAACTGATCGAATTTACTAAAATTGGTTATCAGACGGTACGGGTGCGTATTCTGAGCGAAAAAGAGCCGGAATACTATAAAATTGTGATGAATAAAACCCCGATCGAATTACGTGAAGTTGATATCCGGGGCCGTCCGCTTGATTATAAAAAAGATAGTTTCCGCTACCGCAAAACCTACGACATAGTGATGCGAAAAGAACGCCGTGATGACGTTGATATGCGCAGCATGCCGCTTGCCATGCTCAGCAAGAAAAACCGGCAGGAATGGGCCTTTCAGAAAATGTATGATCAATGGGAAGAAGAAAAATATATCGATTTTGTTTTCAATGATAAACTGGTCAGTCGCATTACTTACCTTGAAGGGGAAGAACTAAAAATCTTCATGCGTAAATACCGGCCTCCTTACGATCTTGTGCGCAATGTGTCAGAGTATGAGTATCTCGATTATATTAAAAGTTGCTACTATCACTTTAAAAAGTCTGAACACTAAACCCGGCTATTTGTAACTGTTTTCAAATTTTTCACTCCAGTTAATTTTACTGCCTGCCTGCCCGATTCCAAACAATTGATTCAATGCAAAGTTGATACCCACCTCGCTGTAGGCGCCGGACATATGATAGTAAGATTGGGCAAAATGTATTATGAATTTATTGAGGTAAAGACCGCCGCCAAATGAAAACCCCGACATGCCTTTTTTCTCACTGATTGCCAGTTCGGATCTGCGTAAATGATTATATCCGACACTCAGTTCAAGTCGCTTACCCAGATTAATATCCAGCGCAAACACAAAATGCCTGAATAATTTGTCGGCGAAGTAACTTTTCTCTTTACTTGTTTGCGTATTGTCGTTAAAGAGCAGCGTGTTGTCTTCCTGATCGGCAGGGTTGTCATAACGGATGTCCCACGCGTACAGATGATGAGCCAGCACACTCAACGAAAAAGGTGCCTTTTTAAACTTTTTTACTATACCGATCTGCAGATCGATCGGCAGTGGCTGCGATCCGATATTCTGATCATACTTGGCAAGTTGGATACCGGCATTTTTAACAACAGCCCCCACATACCACTGACTGACAGTGTCGGCATATACTAGACCGATATCAGCCAGTACTGCCGCCGAACTAGTATTGATCAGATTGGAATGAGCATATTTAAGCGACGCTCCGTACCGCCATTTCTCAAGGTATGAACGGGATGCACTCAGGGTAAGCGCATAATCAGCCGCTTTGGAAGGACCTTGTATATTACCCAGATTGTCGGTGAGCTTGAAACTGCCGTAATCGAGATACTGTACACCCAGACCAAAAGTTGTATTTGCTTTTTTTGAATGATGGGCATACAGTAAGTTACTGATTCTGCTGCCTCCGTAATAAAGATTGTAATTGAGTCCCAAATGTGTGTGAAACTCGGGCCTGATCAAAGCCGGATTTGCTGTACCCAGCATAAGGTCTCGTGCAGGATTGCAAACAGAAATGCCTCCGACCGCTGTTACATGAGGACTTTGAGACAGCCGCAGAAATTCAAAAATATGCTCGCCACCGGTGACTTGTGCCTGCCCCCACAAAACCGGTATGCATAATAAGGCCGATAGAAAATACTTCATGATAAACACTTTAACGAATATTTCCCAAATATATTTTATTTTCAACCAAAATTGTTGCTTAGCATTGCTTTTTGTGAATTTAACCGATGAAGAAAAAATATAAAATAATTTTTGTAAGCATTTCGCTGCTTACTCTGCTTTCGCTTTATTTTTACGAAAAGTATTTTTTTTATCAAACGGTCACCTATCCTGATTTCGGTATTACCATACCAGCCGGCTATAATACCCACGGCATTGATGTATCGCGCTATCAGCATCAGATAAACTGGAACGAGGTGATCAGTATGCGCGATAAAGGTCAGCGCATTTCATTTGCGATCGCAAAATGTACTGAAGGCACCACTATCATTGATCCATTTTTTAAAAAAAACTGGAAAAAAATGAAAGAACAAAACCTGATCAGAGGCTGCTATCTGTATTTTCATCCGAATCGAAATCCAAAAGACCAGGCCGTTTTTTTTATGAAACACGCTGATCTGCAGGAAGGTGATCTGCCGCCGGTCATCGACATTGAGGATGCGCACGGCATGAGTGTGGCTAAAATCAGAGAGGCTCTTTTAATCTGTATTGAGACCTTGCAAAATCAGTATCATACCAAACCGATCATCTATACAGGTGCCGACTTTTACGAAAATATTCTGGGACCCGGTTTTGATGACTATCCTTTATGGGTAGCGCATTACGAACAGTTGCAGGCACCCCGTATCAAAAGAAAATGGCTGATGTGGCAGCACAATTGCAAAGGCCGGGTGAACGGTATCAGAGGACAGGTAGACTTTAATGTGGTCAATGGCAGTTTAGCCGCCTTGCAGACCCTTTGCCTGTAAATTATAATTTTGAAATTTTTCCGCTTTGCACGATCTTATGATCTTTCAGAATATTAAAAAGGTAGCTTCCTTTAGCGAGTGATGACACATCAAAGGTGTTCAACGTTTCATGAATTTCGTAGGCAGCAATCTGACGCCCATTCAGATCAAGCAGGTGTAACTGATACTGATTTTTATCCTGATTCTGCAGGTTGACATGTAAGGTATTTTCAACCGGCGAAGGATATACCGCAGCCACTTTTTCAGATAGTAAATATTGTGAAGTACCATCCGGTGCAGATATCATAATATCATCAGCCACGATCCATGTTCCATCATGAAGATTCGTAAAAACAGTATCGATTCCAAAATTAGCACTCGATGAAATAATGACCCTGATTTTTGTCGTACTGAAACTTGCATTTTGTAATTTAAACGGAAGTGTGATATGCGTGTAAGCACTGATCGCAGATCCTAACAATGTATCCGCCACAGACACAACACTGTCACCCCCATCCGAATCATCCAGTGCCAGTATAGTGATCTGGGTTGTGTCCCCACCCACCGGATTATTTTTTACCCATAAACCTGCACTATACGGATTGTAAGTAAAAGGCGTCCCCCCCTCAAAGAGAAAGGTCAGACTTGCATCTACAATGATAGTAGAATTGCTGGCCACACAGGGCATGGGACCGCTTCCGATATATCCTGTAATATCATCCTGTATTTTTGTGGCTGCCTTGATCGCTGTACCTCCACCATTGCCGGGCATTTCTTTACTGACCTGCGGAACAAATGCACCACCGGGATTCGTTAAAAATCCAAAATAGCAAATGGTCGAATCGGTTGAATTCCAGCCATTAGGGATACTGAGTGAAACACCACCGGCATTTAAATTATGCCAGCTTTCAAAATCGGAAATAATTTGCCCAGTCGACTGCAAGCAGAAACAGGCAACGGCCAGTAGAAGAATGATTTTTTTCATAAATTAAAAATGTTTATTTAAAAACGAAAAGCAACATTTACTGAAGCGAATTCAGGCACTCCCGGATCGCATCGAAATTTGGCAACTGACCCGCATTGTCAAGCACCTCTTCATAACGAACAATCCCTTCGCGGTCTATCACAAATGCGGCACGCTTGCTGACGCCCTGCATGTCGAAAGAAAAAGATTCGAACAAACAGTCGTACGCAGCGGCTGTTGTTTTATTAAAATCAGACAAGAATGTAAAATCAAAATTATTTTCCTTTTTATACTTATCCAGCACAAAAAGCGAGTCAATGGAAATACCAATAATTTCTGCATTCAGTTTGCTGTAAACATCCATGCTGTCGCGCACACTGCAAAGTTCAGTGGTACAGGTACTGGTAAAGGCAAGCGGAAAAAAAAGTAACAGTACATTTTTTCCGTGAAAATCTGAAAGGGATATTTTATTTTTTTCTGTATTGTATAAAGTAAAATCCGGTGCGGTTGCTCCAATTTGGATGCCCATGTTAAATTATTTTTACCAAAAGTATAGTATGTTCATCTTATTCCCAAAATATTCACAACGTTATTTAAGTTTTTTGATTATTCAAGTTCTTTTGTCTAACATTGTAAATACTAACAAATTAAACATTGACAGAACAGCTCATAAACCTTGAAACCATTAACCCTATTGAATTTTTTGGCGTCAACAATATTAAATTTGATATTTTAAAAAAGAAATTTCCTTTATTAAAAATATTATCACGCGGTTCGCTGATCAAGCTGACCGGCCAGGCAGATGAAGTGGCCCTTGCAAAGGAAAAAATCGGACTGATTGTTCAGTATCTCGAACGCAACGGACATCTTTCTGAAAATTATTTTTCAAAAATATTAGGCGACGACGATGGGGTGATTGATGAAAAAGTGGCCGACGATGGCGGCAACGATATCATCGTATTTGGCCAAAACGGCAAGATCATTAAAGCTAAAACGCGCAATCAGAAACTGATGGTGCATATGGCCGAAAAAAATGATATTATCTTTGCCGTAGGTCCTGCCGGCACCGGCAAAACATATACTGCGGTAGCCCTGGCAGTGCGTGCATTAAAAAACAAATCGGTTAAAAAGATCATTCTCACAAGGCCGGCTGTAGAAGCTGGTGAAAGTCTGGGTTTTTTACCGGGCGATCTGAAAGAAAAAATAGATCCGTATTTACGACCGCTTTATGATGCCCTCGATGATATGATACCGGCCGACAAACTAAATTATTATATGACCAACCGGGTCATCGAAGTGGCACCCCTGGCTTATATGCGTGGTCGTACCCTCGATAATGCGTATATCATTCTTGATGAAGCGCAAAATACAACCGAGTTGCAAATCAAGATGTTTCTGACCCGTATCGGGCCCTCTGCAAAAGCCATCATTACAGGCGATATGACACAGATTGACTTGCCCAAAAATCAGGTGAGCGGTTTGGGCAGGGCCATTCACATTTTGAGAAATATTGATGGCATTGCGCATATCGAGCTTGATGGGGAAGATGTGGTGAGGCATCGTTTGGTAAAAGAGATCATTAAAGCTTACGACCGCGAATTCAATGCCAACGAAAAAAGAAAAGAAGCGGATGGAAAGTAGTTGGTGCCGGTATGCATTGATCCTCGTGCTGCTTGTAAGTGCCTGCCAAAGCAAACAGCAACATCCGGTAGCAAAACCAGTTGCAGAGGAAGCCTTTCCTGCTGCCGC
The DNA here is from genome assembly GCA_020853515.1 of Chitinophagaceae bacterium. GTDB lineage: Bacteria > Bacteroidota > Bacteroidia > Chitinophagales > Chitinophagaceae > OLB11. The sequence continues at coordinate 6,709 of JADYYU010000288.1, forward strand.
AAAATTAAAAATAGACAGTTGCAAACCCCTGTTGCACAATGGCTGCATAGTGCTGCGCAGAGGTAATGATGTGATCAGCGAAATGTTTTCATTGTTTAATAAAACCGATAAAACCTTTTCACATTGCGGCATCGCGTTTAACGAAAATAATACCTGGTATGTGTACCATTCCATTGGCGGTGAAGACAATCCGGACGAAAAATTAAGAAAGGATACGTATGAAAATTTTGTGATCCCCCTTCATAATAAAGGATTCGGTATTTACAGTTTAACTACAAACGGTTCTGTGATCACCCAACTTCATCATATCGTAGATTCGCTCTATGCCCGAAAAGTGCCTTTTGATATGAAATTTGACCTGGAAAGTAACGACAGACTCTACTGCGCCGAAATGGTGTACAAGTCTTTTCAAAAAGCTTCGGGAAATGATTCGCTATTTAGTGTCACACTCCACAATGGCTTTCGCTTTGTGTCAACTGATAATATATTTGTGAATAAACAGGCTCAAATGCTTTGCCGTGTAAACTATTAATAGTAGTTTTGCAGATTCAAAAAATTAATAAAACAAAAAACATGAAAAAAATTATTTTATCTATGGTTGCAGTTGCTGTTATGGCAATCACTATAGTAAGTTGTGGTAGCAAAAGCAGCCCTAAAGAGGTAGCTGTTAATTTCAATAAAGCGTTAAACAACCTCGATTTTGAAGGCGCAAAAAAATTAGGCACTCCTGAAACAGGAAAAATGCTTGATATGTTATCTTCTTTCTCAAGTATGATGCCTGATTCACTGAAAGAACAAGCTAAAAAATATAAAGTAGAAGCGAAAGACGAAGTGATCGATGGCGATAAAGCAGTAGTAACCATCACCAATGGTGAAAAAGGCGAAGAAAAAATGAATCTGGTAAAAAAAGACGGCAAATGGCTGGTAAATATGTCTAAAGATGCGATGGGTGGCGGCGAAGCCGGTGCTGCAGCTCCTGCGGATGGTGAAGTACCTGCTGAAGAAGGGATGCCTGCTGATGGCAGCACACCAACTGAAGCCGGAAAAGATTCAGTTAAAATGGACAAAAAATAGTTAGAACATAAACTTTCTGTAAAAAAGGCTATCCACTGAAACGGATAGCCTTTTTTTTGCTTAATTTACATTTTACATTCCTTTGCTATGATTCGCCTATCTGTCAATATCAACAAAATTGCAACCCTCCGCAATGCCCGTGGCGGAAATAACCCGGATTTACTGACGGCCGCACTGAACTGTGAGCGCTTTGGCGCCGACGGCATTACAGTACATCCCCGGCCCGACGAACGGCATATCCGGTACGAAGATGTCCGCGCACTTAAAAAAGAACTCAAAAAAGAACTAAACATTGAAGGTAACCCCCGCGAACAGTCCTTTGTCGACCTGGTACTTGAAACCAGGCCGGCACAGGTTACCCTGGTACCGGATGCCGTCGGACAGTTAACTTCTAACCATGGATGGGATACCAAAAGGCATCATGATTTTTTAAAAGAAATGGTAGCCTTGTTTGCCGCAAAAGGGTTGCGTGTTTCTATCTTTACAGACCCCGATGAAGAGATGATCATGCATGCGAAAGACACAGGGACCCATCGCATTGAATTATACACTGAAGCGTATGCACGCTTGTATCATCAACACCGCGAACAAGCTATCAGCCAATATATAAAAGCAGCTCAAAAAGCAGCCGTTGCGGGCCTTGAGCTCAATGCAGGTCACGATCTTGATCTTGACAATCTTGCTTACTTTGCCCAGCAAATTCCTCACCTGCAGGAAGTTTCTATCGGCCATGCACTCATCTGCGATGCCTTATATCTTGGACTTGAAAATACCATACAGATGTACAAAAGACGCTTGCAACAGCCATCTCCCCTTACTACATTTACACCGGATGAATATTCAGTATAACAAGTCACTACTCGCTTATAATACATTTCACATAGATGAAACGGCTTCGGAATTTACCATTGTAAAGGACGAACATCAGTTATTTGAAGTGCTCAGATACGCGCATGAACAGCAACAGGAAATCAAAATAATGGGCGGTGGCAGTAATATTTTACTGACACAAAAAGCAGATTGTCTGATAGTGCTCAATCAGTTGAAAGGCATCGTGACCGCAGAAGAAACTGATACATTTACTGACATTCAATTTATGTCGGGTGAAAACTGGCATCAATGCGTGCGCTACTGCGTAGAAAAGAATTTAGGTGGTATTGAAAATCTGTCGCTGATACCGGGCAGTATCGGCGCGGCTCCCATACAAAACATCGGTGCGTACGGCGCAGAACTTAAAGATGTTTTTGTATCCCTCACAGCGATCCATACCAAAACATTGCAAAAGCATCAGTTTAACGGCACTCAATGCGCATTCGGCTACCGCGACAGCATTTTTAAACATGCAGAACACCGGCATTATTTTATCGTTTCAGTCACCTTGCGCCTGCAAAAAAAGCCAGCATTTAATACCGACTATGGCGATATTCAGCAAGTGCTGAAAGAAGATTTCAATGACCAACGCTCACTACAGCATATTTCAGATGCGGTCATTAAAATCAGGCGTTCGAAATTACCCGATCCTGAAGTTACAGGCAACGCCGGCAGCTTTTTCAAAAATCCTGTGGTTGCTGAAGCACATGCACGGCAACTCAGACAACTATTTAGTGAGATGCCTTCATATCCGGTCGATAATGGCGTTAAAATACCGGCCGCCTGGCTAATAGAACAATGCGGATGGAAGGGCTATCAGGCAGGTAATTTTGGTGTACATAGCCGGCAACCGCTCGTACTTGTAAACTACGCGGATGCAAAAGGTGCCGACATATTGGAACTTTCAAACAAGATCATAACATCTGTGCAACAACGATTTAACATCCTGTTAGAACGCGAAGTTAATATCTGGTAAAAAAATGCCTGCCTAACATTTCATTATGTTTACATAAACCTAATTGCAACGATGCGGTTGGAGGATACCTTATTTTTGCCCCGCATCAAAAAAATTTAGTATGAAGCATTTCAAAAAAGGAACAGTTTACCTGTTTGGTCTGTTCGCATTGACAATGATTTTTTCATTTACAGGCATCACCAAAGTAGCAGAAAAAAAATGGCAGGGCGTTGCAAGTTTTTACCATGCTAAATTTAATGGCCGCAAAACATCTACCGGTGAAATATTCAGCAACAGGCAACTCACTGCCGCCAACAACTTTTTAAAATTAGGGACCTTAGTGAAAGTGACCAATTTACACAATGGTAAAAGTGTAATTGTAAAGATCAACGACAGAATGAACCGACAGAATAAACGACTCATCGATCTGTCGCAGGCCGCTGCCGCAAAATTAGATATGATCAGACAGGGCATCGGGCATGTAAGCATTGAAATCATCGGCGTTCAATCTGATTTTTTGGCAGGCAGGTAAATTATTTTACTATCTTGTGGATCTATCAAAAGCAGCCATCATGCGAAAATATATCCTCTTATTTTTCCTGACACTTCATTGCTTTACTTTGTATTGCCAGCAAAAAACCGGCATCGCCAGTTATTATCATTCAAAGTTTGCAGGCCGGAAAACAGCCAGCGGGGCTATTTTCAGCAACCAGAAGATGACCGCTGCTTCCAACCATTTTAAACTGGGTGAATGGGTAAAAGTGACTAATATGTCAAACGGAAAGTTTGTCTATGTACTGATCAACGACCGCATGGCTAAAAACAGTCAGCGACTCATCGATTTAACTCATGTGGCTGCTCAGAGTTTATGCTTTATGCAAAACGGGGTATGCCGTGTTTCAGTAGAAAAATGCGGAAAACCGGTTGAAATCATCAGTGAAGATACAGACAGACAGCCCGATTCACTGGCCACTTCGCAATAAGCAGATTGACTGCTTCATTATCAGATAACAATTCATTGCGCTTATTATTTCATTTTTTTCAATTAAAAAACTACTTTAGCGCACAGTAATCAGCGAACGATATGCAATACGAAATAAAACAAAGTGGTAAATTCAAATATGTACAGGAAGGAAGTGGAGAAAGTTTGGTATTGCTGCATGGCTTATTTGGCGCGTTGAGCAATTTTAAAGATCTGGTTGATTGCTTTAAGGAAAAATATACGGTCTATATCCCTATGTTGCCTCTTTACGACCTCACCAATTTTGACACTTCAGTATCGGGTCTGGCCAAACATGTTGCAAAATTTATCACCGCAAAAAAGCTAAATAATGTGCATTTACTGGGCAATTCGCTTGGCGGTCATATTGCACTTGTATATGCATTGGCACATCCTGAACATGTAAAAACAATTACATTGACCGGCAGTTCTGGCTTATTTGAAAATGGAATGGGCGAAACGTATCCCAAACGCGGCGACAAAGACTATATCAGAAAGAAAGTAGAATTGACTTTTTACGATCCGAATTCTGCTACTACCGAACTGGTAGATGAAGTGTACAATATTGTCAACAACAGGCTGAAAGCCGTAAAGATCATCTACCTCGCCAAATCGGCCATCCGGCATCATCTGGGCGAAGAGTTAAAAAACATCACACAACCCGTTTGTCTGATCTGGGGCCGCAATGACACGATCACACCGCCGATGGTAGCAGAGGAATTTAAAAAGCTGCTGCCAAACTCAGAATTACATTGGGTAGACAAATGTGGTCACGCTCCGATGATGGAAGTGCCGGGCGAATTTAATGTGTTGCTCAGCGATTTTCTGAGCAAGCATGCCTGAGATGTTTTTTAGTCAAAAACAAAAATTTTACAATAAACGAATGCATTTTTACGTCTAAGTAAGTGAAGTGAACAGCAAAAATTTAATTACATACGATCTGCCAACCCTGTCTTATGAAGATAGCGGCGAAAAAGCCCTGCATCTGATGAATGAATACCGTGTGTTTCATCTGCCACTGGTGCAAAAAGATAACTATATCGCACTGATATCCGAAGATGATCTGCTGGATTGGGACACGCCTGAACAGCCTTTGTCACTTGCGGAATTTTTGACCTTTCGCCCCGCTATTGCGGGTCATACCCATGCATTTGAGGCCCTGAAGCTGGTAAAGGAATTCAGTCTGTCGGCCCTTCCGGTGGTCGATGAGCATAATCATTATGTCGGTATGATCACTACTGAAGGCTTGCTTAATTTTATGGCTGATAATAATGCAGTAAAAGATACCGGTGCTATTATTGTACTTGAAATGGAACAACGCAACTATGCCATGTCTGAAATAGCGCGGATCTGTGAAAGCAATGATGTGACTATTTTGTGCAGTTTTGTGCAAACCAACAATGAAAGTGGTATGCAATTGCTGACGCTTAAAACCAATAAAACAGACGTGCAGGCTTTAATCGCTACCTTTCAAAGGTATAACTACAATATTACAGAAGTATTTGCTTCGGAATATTTTGATCAGAACCTGCAGGAGAATTTTGATATGCTCATGCATTATCTGAATGTCTGAAAAACAGATTAAGCTTTTTTGTCAGATTTTTGCGGAGTTGCTTTTTTGGTTTTGCTGCTTCTGAACTTACCAAATGAACCCTTGAATATTTTTCCGGCTTTTGTTTTTTTATCACCTCTTCCCATAATATTATTTTTATTTTTTTTAGGACTGCAAATATACGCGGTTTAGTCAGATTACAAAACATAAAAAAACCGGGCAATAAACCCGGCTTTTTTATTAAAATTAGTCTGTGTAAATACTATTTTTTTGTTTTTGCACTTGCAACGGTTGCACTCAAATCTTTACCAGCTTTGAATTTGGCAACTTTTTTTGCTGCAATTTTGATTTCCTTTCCTGTTTGAGGATTACGTCCTGTACGTGCAGCACGTTTAGATACTGAAAAAGTACCAAAACCTACCAATGTAACTTTATCTTCTTTTTTAAGCGCCGCAGCTACTGAGTTGCAAAATGCATCTAATGCTACGCCTGCTTGTGTTTTAGTGCAATCGGCTGCTTTTGCCATTGCTTCAATTAATTCCGCTTTGTTCATGTTTTTTAAATTTTTTGTTTGTAAATAATTATTTAGGGTGCTAAAATACTAAGTTTTATCAGAAACTAAAACATTTTTTCGCTGAAATGCCTGCCAATAAAGGATTTACACAAATTATCAACATCTTGAAAAAAGTACAACTGCCCTGTAATGGCTTTGGTCATTGACTTACAGCTTCAGGTCAGCTTTTTAAGGATACTGCGAAATGCGATAAACTGATTGCCAAATTGATCGAAACCTTTTTGCCGCAATGCCGGCGCAAACTGCTCAATATATTGCCCATAGCGGCTTTCGCTGTCTGTAAAATATTGCGCTATGTAGGTACGGTAACCTTCTTCTTCCGGATCAAGCAATTGCAAAAATGAATAGCTGTCGAACATGCCTGTACTCATTACATCTTCCAAATGTTCGTTCTGCATCCATTGCAACCAGTCATTTTCGATCGCTGCGTCAATTTTGATCGTTACATTATATATAAACATGTTCGCTGTTTTTGTTTAATAAAAATACTAAGATGTCCCACGCCCGATTGCGTGTCTGTAGCATAGGACCTAGAGCCTACGCCCCATTTTCAAAACCATGATTCGTCTGAAACTCTCGTCGATGCGCGCCCGGCTGATTTCATTGTTCAGCACCATTTTTTTAATCGCCGCATGAATATTAGCCGGTGTGTACAAGGTCGCCTTTTCGATATTATTACTGAAAATCAA
>JADYYU010000289.1 GCA_020853515.1 Chitinophagaceae bacterium
CATCATACTATTCAGGTCGCTTTAAAATTTTAACTGACTTGTAAAATAAGAAAACACAAGCAGACAACTCAAAAACAAACCATAAGTCAGGATTTTATGCCTTGATAAATAACGATAAATATGGACAAATAATTCTTTCAAAACGCTGCAAAGTAAATAAATATTATGGCTACTTTCTTTGATCTTTTGATACAAAGTTTATTTAGTGTTTTGACATCGATTGTTTGATGTTATAATACATGCATGCTTTAGGAACATTTCGTTATTCTTCGAATCGGAAATATACCCTGCAATGGGTATAATATTTTATTGATCTGAAAACTAATTTTGCGGTATAATGAATCCGATGAAAAAAAGAGCCTATTTATTTTTAATATTTTGTACGCTTTCAGCTACTTGCTATGCACAAGCCCCTTCGGTAATCTGGCAACGTACGCTCGGTACTGCTTCAAGCGAGGGGCCGAATGATATTGTAAAAACCTTAGACGGAAACCTCATGATGTGTGGAAGGGCGGGTGATGCCATAAGCGGCAATAAATCAGTGACGGGCCAGGTGTGGTTTGTAAAAATGGACAGTAGCGGTAATATTTTGGCTCAGTATGGTTTTCCTGATATAGCAGGAAAAGCAATTCAAATTGTCAGAGATGTTAAGGCAACCGCTGATAGCGGAGTGGTAATGATTGCTGATGTGAATGGTGGTGTTACAACCCTCGACTACGGAATTATGAAACTGGATAAGAATGGAGTGATACAATTTCAGAAGCAAATTATAGGTGCTGTAGATGACGTGCCGTTGTATGTGTCTCAAACCTTAGATGGCGGCTTCATTATCGCGGGGCAGTCTGACTCTTATGCTGCTTATGATAAAACCGAAAATTCAAATGGTGGAGACGACTGCTGGATAGTAAAATTAGATGCCCTGGGAAATATCGTGTGGGATAATACGATCGGGGGGGCATCACCTGATTTTGGAGCGTTTGCTCATCAGTACACTGACTCAACGTATATGATAGGCTGTACTTCATCATCTGGAATTTCAGGCGATAAAATCATGAATTCGATTGGAAGCAGCGACATTTGGGTGCTCAAACTTGATAAAAATGGCACTATACTATCGCAATATCAGGTGGGCGGAAGTGGCAATGATAATACAATTGGGTTTGCAACCAATGCCAACAAGGATCTTTACATGGCTTCTATTTCCCAGTCAGGAATTTCGGGTGACAAAACTGAAGACGGTTATGGGGGGTCAGATTATTGGGTACTTAAAGTCGATTCAACAGGAAGTGTTGTTTGGCAAAATACCGTAGGAGGTTCGTCCAATGATGGGGTGTACACTATTGAAGCAAACGCCGCTGGAAATTGTATCGTAACCGGAAGATCCGGTTCAAACATGAGTGGCGAAAAGTCAGAAAATTCTTTGGGGTCTTTCGACTATTGGGTGATGAAGTTTGACAATACCGGGGCTTTACTCTGGGAAAATACTGTCGGAGGCTCTGGACTTGACGATAGCAGAAGCATTGTGCTCAATGATGACGGCAGTTGTATCGTCTCAGGAACATCAAACTCGCCCATTTCAGGAGATAAGAATGAGGCCAGTTTTGGATTTGTGGATATGTGGATTTTGAAGATAGCAGGTCCGGGAGTTTCACCGTTACCATTGAATCTGCTTTCTTTTGAAGCCAATAATAAGCTGTCGCATATCGACTTAAACTGGCGCACCGCAAATCAGCAACAGGTGGATGGCTTTGAAATTGAGAAAAGTGCTGACGCAAAAGTTTTTTCGAATATTGGTTTTGTAAAGGCTACAGAAGAAAATGACTACAAATTTGTAGATCCGGTAATAACAGATCATTGTTTTTACCGGTTGAAGATGCTCGATCAGGATGGAAAATATACCTACTCAAATGTTGTTAAGATTATACATACAGATCATGCTAATGTTGCCGTTTTTCCCAATCCGGTACAGGATTACTTAACCATTGTCAGCCCTGAAAATTCCTTCTCGTACGAATTAATGGATCGAATCGGAACTATCATCTTGAAGGGAAATGCCGCTAGAAGTACGGAAATTATTTCGCTCGAAAAATTACCTTCCGGTACTTACTATTTATTAGTCAGTACAGGGGCGGGCCACCAGACTTTGACTATAAATAAAATGTAAACCCTACAGTTATGGTTTTTTGCCTCTGTATGCAACAATGGCCAGTTTTGTATTATCAACAGATATCGCCATCCGGTAAAACGTTTCAATGCCAAACGATTTCATATCTGTCAATTCTTCCCACACGGCATTAGTATTTCTGAATGGATTTTTCTTGATATACAGCATTCCATTATGTCCCATTAATATGCTGCCGTCCTGTGTAAAGCAGTAGTCTTCTTCATGCGGAAGTGTTTCCGTTAATACAGGATTCGGAACATTCTGCTTTTTATTAAATGTTTTCAGATTTTCAGGCGAGATGGTTCTGATGACCCATTTGTTTGAATCTGACTTGTCCACATATACCACTTTCCCTTTTGCCCGCAAATTGTAGAAGGTGCGTCCTATGTTGGTAGCCAGTGTATCGGCCTTCCCTGATGACAAATGATGCTTTACCAGATAAAAGGGTTCCGGTAATTCAAAAGATAAAAATTCATTTTGATTCAACCAGTCGTAGTAACCGACTGAACTGAGAGCCGGTGTAATACAAACCGGTTTTTTTCCTTTCATCGTATAACTATACAGGCGTTGTGTTTTGCGGTCTTTTTCAACCCGAACACATGAAATTCTTTCCATGTCAGGTGTGTATTTGGGTGAGTATTCTGCTTCTTTGGTGTGGGTGATGCGCTGACTTTTTATTTTTTTATTCGTGATCTTAATTTTGTACAATTCAATATTGACCGTGTCTATTGCACTCACATAAAACAGGTACTCACCATCCATTGTAAAATAGGGCTGATTGTTATAGCCGCTTTTTTTTGAAATAATTTGCGGATGATCAATCACAAGACCTTTTGCACTTTTGCGGACATCGAAAAGGTAAATGACCGTCTCAGGCAACTGTGCCTTGGCAACCAAACTTAGCAAGGTTAAAGCGAGAAGAAGGGGTTTTTTCATAATCTAAATTTAATACAATTCTGTAAAAGCAAACTTTTTTCCATCAAAAAGTCCCAGGTCACTCAACTTTAATTCAGGGATCACCAGTAAGGCCATAAATGACAGGGTCATAAACGGGGCCTTCAGTGGGGTGCCACAATTTTTTGCAGCAAGGTCAATACGGGCATAAGCTTTCGAAACCTCTTCCGCTTTGCCGGTGCTCATTAGTCCGGCCACTGCTAATGGAAGTACCTGTCTGTCCGGGCCTTTAGTAACAGCAATCCCTCCATTGCATTTGATCAGTTCATTAACAGCATTGCAGATTTCTTCATCTGTAGTACCCACACAAATAATGTTGTGACTATCATGCGCTACCGTGCTTGCAATAGCCCCTTTTTTTAATCCGAAATTTTTTATGAAAGCCTTGGATACGGGTTGTTCGCTATAGCGGTTAACGACTACAATTTTCAGTATATCATTTTCAATATCACTGATCATGTTGCCATCTTTTATTTTTGGCAAAGCAAAAGTTGTTTTGGTGATCAGTTGTCCTTCCAGCGCTTCGATCACTTTTATCGGTCGTCTATTATCTTCCGGATTTTGATCATAAGCAAGCGCGTCAATTTTAAAATCACTGAGCTTCTTTTCTTGACAATTGAATTGGTTCAGTTCTGTTTCATGCACGGAGTCAATGTTCGAAACTCCATTTTCAAACACAGTAACGCCGTCGATAACGGTCGTGAGTATGTTGAAGGTATCCGGGTGATCGATCACAATGAAATCTGCTTTATCATTCGTTTGCAGCAATCCAACGTCCAGCTTGTAGTGTTTGACAGGATTAATACATGCTGCTTTCAGCGTTTTGAAAAGATC
>JADYYU010000290.1 GCA_020853515.1 Chitinophagaceae bacterium
AAAGCTAATATCCAACTCCGGTTCGTTTGGTCAGCGACAGGTGCATGACCACTTAATTTAGAATTATTATCTTACCCTGAGCAATCAACTTATTTTGCTGTGTCAGCAATGCAAGATAGCATCCCGGGGGCAGCCCTTCTCCGGAGATAGTATGTGAAACGCCCCAGAGGTGCTCAATTTGCCGGACCTTTATTCCAAAACAGTCAAAAATACTGATCGTGGCGTTTCTGACCTCTGCATCGACCAGCTCGGCATCGACCTGCAGGGTAGCTTTCGATGAAAAAGGATTGGGAAAGCAAATCATTTGCTTCGGCTGCGCTGCTACCTCAATCACAGTCTCCAGAATGCCTCCATACAGGTATCGGGCCATTATAAAGTCGACAGATGATCCATCATTACCCGAACCTGCCATCAAAATTTTTCCATCGCTTTGAATGGTGAGGCAATAGGCAAAATCCTTTGCAGTGATCGTTGTTTGCGTATAACCGGCATTGCCGAATGTAGTGTCTAAAGTACCGTCCGAAAGCCAGCAGGAAAGTAAAAAATCAGAAGCATTCCCAAGATCCGTTCTCCCTCCCAGCAATATTTTACCGTCAGGTTCAATAGCCATGGCATAGCCCAGGGAGCTTGAATCAGTGTGATCTACGGCAATGCCGGCATTTCCAAAGGTGTTATCTAATGAACCGTCAGGGTTGTAGCGAAGAAGCATAAAATCATGGTTACCGTTAAATGGCACATTCACCACCAGATTTCCACCTACGACGATCTTTCCATCGGTCTGAATGCCCATGGTATATACAGATTCACTGATCCCGACCACAGTGGTTACATAACCAACATTGGCAAATGTACTGTCCAGGAGTCCAGAAGTAGTATAGCGCAGTACGATCATATGTCCGTTGCCATTCACGACGCTTGAATAACCACAGATGACAATTTTACCATCTGTTTGCAAAGCGACGGCATAGCCTTGCTCATGCGTACCTCCATTATCCGTTATACGTACACCGTTGACGGCAAATGAGCTGTCGGGTGTACCGTTGGTTTTAAAACGAAGGACGGCCACATCTAAATTTGAGACGTTATTGACCCCTCCGGCTAAAATGATTTTACCATCGTTTTGAATAACAAGCGCTCTACAGATACCTGATGAGTAACCTGCAACGTTGATGGCTGTGATACCGCCCGCACCAAAACTATTATCTAAGGTACCGTCAGGTAGATAGCGCAGCAGCAGAAAGTGAGAAGTCAGTGAGCTGCCGGAAACCACAATTTTGCCATCTGCCTGCAGCGCCATCCCGTAAAGTTGATCATCGCCGTCAATATCTGTTACAACAATCCCACCATTTCCAAAAGTGCTGTCCGGCGTGCCATCGGGAAGATACCGCATTACAGCAAAATCATAGTTTGCACCTGTTTTGGTACTTCCGGCTAAAATTATTTTGCCGTCAGGCTGAGTGACAATTGCCTTTCCGATATCCGAAATACTCATATCTGTAATCACTTTGCCGGCGTTTCCGAAGGTGCTGTCTAAACTGCCATTTTGTGCACCGGAAGTAAGGGCCAAATTAAGTAAAGCAGCCATAAGCAGCAGCATAAAAAAATGGGTTTGAATTTTCATAGGGGCGTTTTCAATGGTTGATAAATAAGCCGGCAATTTTGCAGCTACCTGTATATATATTCAATTTGAAGGGTCGGTAAGCATTTAAACAATGATTTTTGCAAATATGGATCCTGCTATTTTCTTACTTCTGAAAAGAAGATGCGGACTGATTTCAGCGAAGATTACCTCATTTCCGAAATTCTGTACCTATTTTTACCCGCTATGAATTTCTTTTTGCCGATTGATATCCCTTTGCTGCCGGGTCCGCTTCGTTATCAGGACAAAATATATTTAACCGGCTCTTGCTTTACCGAACATATGAGCCGGTTTTTAAGTAAAGTAAAATTTCAGGTGGCGGACAATACCCATGGCATTTTATTTAATCCGCTCAGCATTTGCCGGTCGATGCAGGATGTGATCGAATGCAGGGAATATCAGGCTGAAGATTTGTTTTTTCTGGATGAATACTGGCATAGCTGGTTTCATCATTCCGATTTTTCGGATTTGGATCAGGAGCTCTGTTTATCAAAAATCAATGAGCGTATCCGGGCCCATCATCTTTTTTTGAAAGAGGCCGGCTATATTATGATCACGCTGGGCTCGGCTTTTGCTTACAAATTGCTTTCTTCCGGTCAATATGTGAGCAATAATCACCGGGCGCCGCATCATTGGTTTAGCAAAGAATTATTGTCGGCCGAAACCATTCAAAATGCCTTGCAGCAACTGCAAAAAATGCTGACCGAATTTAATCCCGCCTGCAAGCTCATTTTTACGGTGAGTCCGGTCAGGCATAGCCGCGATGGTGTGGTCGAGAATAACCGCAGCAAGGCACGATTGCTTGAGGCTATCCATAATCTGCAAAACATTTACTATTTTCCGGCTTACGAAATTGTGATTGATGTATTGCGCGATTATCGTTTTTACGATGCCGATCTGGTACATCCCAACTATGCAGCTACACAATTTGTGTGGGAAAAATTTACGGCACATTGCATCGATCCGGACTGCCTGCCAATAATGAAGGAAATGGAGGAGATCAGCAAGGCCTTTACCCACCGGCCTAAAAGCACCGAAAGCCGTGCACATCAGCTTTTCGTAAGCAGATGCCTCGACAAAGCGACCTCGCTGCAACAGCGCTATCCTTATCTGGATCTGAGCCGTGAGATCGCATCTTTTCATCAGCAGCAGATCTTTCAAACAGAACAATAACAGTATCCTGCAATTTCTAGTTTAATAATTGTGCTTGCAGACACCATCATACCGAGTTGAAGTTATCAATCCTACTTGCACTTTGCACCTCAGACTTGAATGATGGACTTCATTTTACCACTCAGCCGCAAAATATTTTTGTATAGATAATATCTATATTATTTTTAATTAATATAGACAAATCATAAAGATAAAGGCTTACATTTGACCACTAATTTTAACTTTAAAACGCATACACCATGGAAGAAAAAAAACTTACAACCGCAAGCGGCATACCATACGCTGAAAATGAAAATAGCATGAGTATCGGCGACCGGGGACCGCTGTTACTGCAGGATTTTATTCTGCACGAAAAAATGGCTCATTTTAACCGCGAAAGAATTCCAGAAAGAGTCGTACATGCAAAAGGTACCGGTGTTTTTGGCACCCTGACAGTTACCAACGACATCACAAAATATACCAAAGCAAAAATATTCAGTAAAGTGGGCAATACATGCCGGTTGCTCATTCGTTTTTCTACTGTTGGCGGCGAAAAAGGCAGTGCTGACAGCGAGCGCGATCCCCGTGGATTTGCAATTAAGTTTTATACCGAAGATGGCAACTGGGACCTGGTAGGTAATAATACACCGGTGTTTTTTGTAAAAGATCCGAAAAAATTCAGCGATTTTATTCATACCCAAAAACGCGATCCGAAAACCAATCTGAAAAGCCCGACCATGATGTGGGATTTCTGGAGTCTGAATCCGGAAAGTCTGCATCAGGTAATGATACTGATGAGCGACCGCGGTACACCGGCTTCTTACAGACATATGCATGGATTTGGAAGTCATACCTTTTCGATGATCAATGACAAAAATGAAAAAGTATGGGTGAAATTTCATTTCAAAACAGCACAGGGTATTCAAAACTTTGACGGAGCTGCTGCCAATGCGATGCGCGGAATTGATCCCGACCAGGCTCAACGCGATATGGTAGAAGCCATTGAAAGAAAAGAATTTCCGAAATGGAATTTAAAAATACAGGTCATGACACAGGAGCAGGCTAAAACGTTTGCCTACAATCCGTTCGACCTGACCAAAGTATGGCCGCATGGCGATTTTCCTTTGATTGATGTAGGTGTAATGGAATTGAATGAAATGCCGGTGAACTATTTTGCACAGGTAGAACAGGCTGCATTTGCACCGGCACATGTGGTGAATGGCATCAGCTACTCACCCGATAAAATGCTGCAGGGACGTTTGCTTTCGTATCCGGATGCACACCGTTACCGACTGGGAGGCAACTATGAGCAAATACCGGTAAACAGATGTCCTTATCAAACCA
>JADYYU010000291.1 GCA_020853515.1 Chitinophagaceae bacterium
CATTAAAAAACAGCTCTCTGTCAATAGTGTTCTTCATAATACTGTTGATTTCTGTGCGTGAATGCCATGCGCAGGTGACATTATTTTATGATTACTACAATTCAGGAAACGGGTTATCGCAAAACAGCGTTTACAGCATTGCGCAGACAAGCGATGGATTTATGTGGTTTGGAACCCAGGAAGGCATCAACAGATTTGACGGCAAGTACTTTGCACCAGTATCTGAAAATTACGACAGGACCAATCCGGATGAAATGGATTACGGTGAGTTTTCTAAAACCATCAATGCCTTGTATAAGGATAAACAAGACCGCCTTTGGGTAGGCACTGCCAAAGAACTGTCGATCTATAACCGGTTTACCAATAAATTTTACACCCCTCAATCAGTCTATCCCTATTTTTCAATACCTGCAGACGCCAATATAAACGCGGTCACCGAAACCGGTAACCTGATATGGATACTGACTCAAAACAAAGGTATTTTTGCCTATGACTTACAAAGTCAGCAGATGCAATTCTTCACATGGAAGCAGGATGCTCCAAAAAAAATAATTTCGCTTCAGCAAGATCAGCTCCAAAATATCTGGTTGTGCAGCGAAAAAGAGATCTTTAAATTATCAGGTCAGGTATTTGTGCCTCAGGAAAAAGCAAACGCCCTTCTCAAAACCACAGGCATTATCTGTATGAAAATAGTGGGTCGCAACCTGTGGCTGATTACCGGCAAACGAGAGATCATGTACTTCGGTATTACGGAAGATGGCCCGGTGACTCTGAAAGATTTCTGGAAAGAATTCAGCGGGAAGGATCGCCTGAAAGACCCAAACACCTTGCATGTAAGCAGCGACAGTATATTATGGATCGGAAGCCGTAGCGAAGGGTTGATAAAAGTTGACCTGAATCGCAAAACTTTTGAATCAACAAAACATAACAGCAATAAGCAATTTTCAAATACAAATTTCATACTGAGCTTTCTTACTGACCGGCAAAAAATCACCTGGGTAGGCTTAAGCGGCGGTATTTTTAAATTTGACGTCAAAGACACCCGGATCGATCGATGGAAAGCTGAAAGCAGCAATCTGAACTTACCACCCGATAATCATATCATGAGTATCTACTCACAAAACAATACTGATATTTATATGGGTACCCTGAATGCCGGTTTGCTTCATCTCGATCGCCGTACGATGAAACCTGTGTATTACATGCCTACCAATATTGGAAACACGCTATCAGAAGCAAGCAATATTTATGAAGTGACCGGTGGCCCCGACAATCTGTTGTGGATGGCAACCTGGGGTGGTCTTTACTCATTTAATACACTCACAAAACAGTTTGTAGAATACAAGGACTTTAATGACGAACAAACTTTGCAACTCTGTGCATTAGTAAAATTAAAAAATACTGACAAGTTATTAGTGGGGGGGTACAACGGAGGCCTACGTCTTTTCAGTACCAGCACAAAGCACTTTTCACCGGTACCGGACTTCAGCCACTTTCTCGACAGCAATAAACTGAGAGTGCGGTACATGAAAGAAATGACTGGAGGCAATGTGCTCATGTCAACTGAAGCTAACTGCCTGATTAATTATAATTATCTCAGCGGAGAATTTACCTCATTTCCGCAGTTTAAAAATCTTTGCGGAACGTCGCGTTTCTTTTGCTTTCACGACCGGTTTTTATGGATAGCAACCGATGATGGGCTGATACAGGCTGATAAAAACACGATGAGGGTCGTGCGCTTCTGGACAGTATTAAACGGGCTTAAAAACGATTATATCTACACTGTCATGCCGGATCAATTTGACAGAATATGGGTTAGCACCAATGGCGGGCTTTCGATGATCGAATATAAGAATGGCACCTGTCGCAATTTCGGATTATCAGATAACCTGCAGGATCTGGAATTCAATACGGCGTCGTGCTATAAAGATCATGAAAATAAATTGTGGTTTGGAGGCATCAACGGACTGAATATTGTAGAACCCAATATCAGCAAGCCGGATCGTTTTTCACCCGCCCCCACCCTCACAGGCATTCAGGTAATGAATCAGCCTCTGGTCAGTGATACCGCCACTCCGTACCTGAAACAAATTACTTTACCTTACAATCAAAATTTTATCAGCTTTCAATTTCAGACGCTCAATTATGCGCAAACCGACAAAATAATTTATAAGTATCTGATGGAGGGCGTCGATACCGGCTGGATCAGCAGTGCCAATCAACAAATGGTGAATTATACCCAACTTCAACCCGGCAACTATAAATTCAGGATCACATCTGCAAATGCCGGCGATATATGGAGTGCAACTGAAACAACATTACAAATTACAATCACGCCCCCCTGGTGGAAAACCTGGTGGTTTAAACTGGGTTCATCTTTGGCCGCTTTGCTGCTGCTGATCAGTGTTGTAGCAGGCAGGATCAAAACAATCAGAAAACAGGAAAGTTTAAAATATAAAATAATAGAAACCGAAATGAAATCGTTGCGTGCTCAAATGAATCCGCACTTTATTTTTAATTCACTCAATAGTATCAATGGCTTTATTATCGAAAACAAAACCCATTTAGCGAGTGATTACCTCACCAAATTTTCACGATTGATACGCCTGATACTGGAAAATTCGAAAAATGAAACGATCTCACTGGAAAAAGAAATCGAGACTTTAAAACTTTATCTGCTCATGGAAAGTCTGCGCTTCGAAAATAAATTCGATTATTCAATACTGGTAGACGACAATGTGGAAGCGGAAGATATCGTTATCCCACCTCTGATGATTCAGCCTTATGTTGAAAATGCGATCTGGCACGGACTACTGCCCAAAGGCGCCAAAGGAAAAGTGTCGGTTCGCATATTTAAGCAACAGGAAGAATTGCTGATCATTATAAAAGATAATGGCATTGGGAGAAAAAACGCCCTCATCAATAAAAAGATCAGACCGGAAGCAAATAAGTCGTACGGCATGGAAATTACAAGACAACGGATCATGGCTCTCAATGCAAACAATAAAATTATGATTGAAGACCTCATCAATGAACAGGAAGAACCTAGCGGCACACAGGTTACCCTCAAACTACATTTACCCCTAAACACTTAACCCATAGCAAATGAAAGCAATTATTATTGACGATGAACAACACTGTATCAAAACCTTACAATGGACCTTAGCGCAATATTGCGCGGAGATCGAAATCATCGCCGCAGCGAGCAATGCCGCATCAGGTAAGCAACTGATTGAACTGCATCAACCTGAACTGGTTTTTTTAGATATAGAAATGCCGGTGATGAACGGAATAGAGATGATCAAAAGTCTGGATAAAGTAAATTTCGAAATTATTTTCACCACAGCCTATGACAAATACGCAATCAACGCTTTCAGATTAAATGCATTGGACTTCTTATTGAAACCCATAGACAAAGACTATCTAATAGAAGCAGTAGAGAAACTCAAAGCAAAAAATCACAAAATTGAAAGCAGGCAAATTGACAACCTTTACCAGATACACAAAACCAAAATCATTGATAAAATAGCGATTTCAACAAGCGAAGGACTGCAGTTTATTTCATTGCAAAATATTATCAGAATAGAAGCAAATGGCAGTTATTGTAATTTTTACCTGATCGATGGCAAGAAGATTCTTCTTTCAAAAAAACTGGGTGATGTGGAAGATATCCTGAACATGCACGAAGACTTTTTCAGAGTACATAAAAGCAATATCATCAATCTGAAATACGTTGAAAAATACATCAAAGGTGAAGGTGGTGAAATACAGATGATTGATAAAACGATCATTGGTTTGTCGAGATCAAAAAAAGCTGAATTTCTGGAATTATTTGCCAAGGTATAAAATATTCATTTGCCGTTAAAGTAGTCGCTTCCGCACTTTATAGAGCCGCTTCCGCACTTCATGAGTTGTCAGA
>JADYYU010000292.1 GCA_020853515.1 Chitinophagaceae bacterium
GTACATAATACCAACACTCTTTTTGTTTTACCGGTACCGTGCGGTAAAGATACAGTACCTCTGATAGCCTGATCGGCCTTCTTAGGATCTACACCCAGACGTACATGAATATCAACAGAACTGTCAAATTTAGTACAGTTGATATCTTTCATCATTTTGGATGCTTCTTCTAAGCTATATATTTTAGCAGTGTCAACTTTAGTTTGCGCTACTTTTCTTTTTTTATTCAGTTTCATTTTTTTACTATTTTGTTGCTAAAAAATTTAATTTTCCCATGGCGCAGTACCATCCACAGTCAGTCCCATACTGCGTGCAGTACCGGCAACCATTTTCATAGCGCTGTTAACGGTGAAACAATTCAGGTCTTCCATCTTGTCTTTTGCAATTTCCTCTACCTGTTCCCAGGTAACTTTACCTACTTTGTTACGGTTAGGTTCTTTAGAACCGTTTTTAACATTCGCATATTCCATTAACTGAATTGCGGCAGGAGGGGTTTTGATTACAAAGTCAAAACTTTTGTCTGAATAAACTGTGATAAGAACAGGTAACACTTTACCTGGTTTGTCCTGTGTGCGGGCATTGAACTGCTTACAGAATTCCATGATGTTTACACCTTTGGAACCTAATGCCGGACCGATTGGAGGGGCCGGATTTGCCTGACCACCTTTGCATTGCAGCTTCACGAAGCCGCTGATTACTTTAGCCATTATATTTTTTTTTTTGGTTCAAAAGTACAGACGACCTTGTGGTATCTGCACTCCCAATTCTCTCAAAATAGTATCGAAAAGAACTTCTAAGGGAGCGCAAAGGTAAGAGATATTTTTTTTTGAGCAAATTTTTTTTAGCTTTTGCTTAAAATTTGCATTCAGCGGTCTTGTGCCAACCTGGTTTTGCAGGTATCGCACCTACTTTCTGACAGCTCATTTGATGCAGCGGTCATTCATTACGCTGATGTTTAATATGCAAATGAAACGTTTTTTCCGTAATTTCGGTCAAAAAATAACGCATGCGTACCTTTTATCTGATCCTATTCATTTTAATAAGTGCCGGACCATTACACGCTCAACAATCTAAACCGACCGGAAATTTCATGGGTCCATACGCTAGCCCCCTGTTGCTATCTACTTGCCGGGCTGATCTGGATCAAACCCAGTTGCATTACTCTTTTCAAAGTCTATACCTGAAGGAAAAAAGCAACGTCAGACAAACCTCCACATTAAAAAATCAAAAAATGCAGCAGAAACTTGTTTCGATCGGAAACAATGCCGGTGGTACTCAGCAATTTAAAACAACAGCCTCCAACCCCACGATCGGAACAAATTTCAAAGGAAATGAATTAAAAACCTGGACACCGACCGACAATTCGATCGCCATCTCAAACGGTGGGATTATTGTTAGCTGCGTTAACTACGGGGTCGAATATCATCAGGATAATGGCACCCCGATTTTACAAAATCACACCTGGACCGACTTCGTCAATAACGCATTACTGAATCAGGCCAAATTTGACCCCCGGGTATTATACGACAACCAGCACGACCGCTTTATTATTGTATTGCTGCATGGTTTTTCGTCCACTACTTCCAAAATTCTGGTTTGCTTTTCAAAAACAAATAACCCGGTTGACGGCTGGAATATTTATCAATTATCAGGCAATCCCTATCAGGATTCGGCCTGGAGCGACTACCCTACCATCGGCATCAGCGATGACGACCTGTTTATTAACTGCAACAAATTTGGCGATGCACCAAACTATGATTTCAAAAAGACCTATATCTATCAGGTTTCACTCAATGAAGGCTACGCAGGTACCTCATTGCAATATGGTATGTGGAATAATATTTATACCCCGGATAATAATGACGGACTTACCCTTTACCCGGCTTCACAAGGCATGGGCCAAAGCATGAGCGAAAAAATGTACTTTGTGCAAATGATGCCTGATTCAGGCAGTCAGGTGTACCTGTATGAGATTAATGGCAAACTATCGTCACCCAATAAAACATTCACTGCCTTTCAATATCCGATTCCGCATTTTGAAGTTTGTGCCAATGCCCTGCAGAAAGATCCCACAAGCGGCAACCTCGACTCTTTAAGTACCGGAAGTGCCTGGACACAAAATGCATTTTATTTAAATCGTACCGTGCATTTTACCAATGGTGTAGACATGGGTAATGGCTGGTGTGGTATTCAATATGGCCGCATCTACCTTGATTCAAATAAAGCTGTGGTAACACAGTACGGCGATCAGGGTACCGACCTCGCCTATTCTGCCGTTGCAGCTTTCGGGCACGACAGTACAGATCAGGGTGTTGCCATTGCCTACGTGCAATCAGACAGCAACATTACGCCTCAGTGCGGGGTCATCAGCGTAGACAATGCCATGACCTGGAGCTCGCTGCAAGTGGTAAAACCCGGCGACACAGTGGTGAATATTTTATACCCGCCTGCCTATGCTGTACAACCCGAACGCTGGGGTGACTATACCGGCATTTGCAGAAAATTTAATGGCTTACAACCTGAAGTATGGCTGGGTGCTGCTTACGGTGCCAATACGCCGCCACGCCTGGCCTCCTATGGCACATGGATCGCGCAGATACTGAGCAATGAACCCAGCACAACAGTTCAGTTGCAGCAGGAAGATGCAAAACTGAGTGTTTACCCCAATCCTGCTGTGGACCTTTTTACACTCGAATTTGAAAACCAAACTCCCGGAATTGTGACCGCAGGCTTATATGATGCAACGGGTAAACTGATGAAGGCGCTTTTCAACGATTATTTACGGCTCAGTAAAAATAAAATTACCTTTAATAAACTGGCATTACCTTCAGGCATCTACTATATAATGATCAGCAATCAGTCCGGCGCAATACTGCATCAAAAATTAGTGATCAAACACGATTAAAGCCGCCAGTTAAGGGGCTTTTACAAACAGCGTGCCCAATTGCTTTCATTTTTACAATAAAAAAATTACTTTTACCTTCTAATACAGTTTTTTGCTTGCAGCGAACTTTTGTTTTGGCAGCAGTTGCAGGCTTTTGATGAAACCATGAATATACTGAATCCGGCATTTAAGGGAATACTAAAACTAAGATGGAGCGCCATCGATAACTTTTTGCTCAACCCTTACAGTACGCAAGTGATGGTTTTTAATTCCCTCATTCATGCGGGACAGTTTACCAAATTTGGCCGTGAACATAACTTTCAGCAGATCGACCATTTTAAAGATTTTAAAAAAATGGTGCCTGTGCACGAGTATGATGATATTAAACATTATATACAACGCATGATGGAAGGCGAGCAGAATATCCTCTGGAACACGCCCATTACCTGGTTTGCAAAATCGAGCGGTACCACTTCCGACAAAAGTAAATTTATACCGGTAAGCAATGAATCGCTCGAAGACGGACATTATAAAGCAGCCAAAGATGTGCTGGCACTCTATTATCATAATTTTCCGCAATCAGGTATTTTATCCGGTAAATGTCTGACCCTTGGAGGCAGTCATGAGATCAATCAGTTAAATACCGATTCTTATTACGGCGATCTGTCGGCCGTGATGATACAGAACATGTCGTATTTCACCCAACTCATCCGCACACCCGATATCTCGATCGCGTTGATGCAGGAATGGGAAGAAAAGATCGAGAAAATGGCTCACAGCACTATTAAAGAAGATGTGACCATGATAGCAGGTGTGCCTACCTGGACGATTGTGCTGATCAAAAAAATATTTGAGATCACAGGTAAAAATAATCTGCAGGATGTGTGGCCTAACCTGGAATTATATATGCATGGAGGCGTAAATTTCACCCCCTATGTATCGCAGTTTAAAAAGCTGATCCCCTCCAGCAAAATGCACTATCTGGAAACCTACAATGCCTCCGAGGGGTTCTTTGCAGCGCAGGATGTCATCGATCGTGAGGGCATGCTGCTGTTTCTGAATCATGGTATCTTTTATGAGTTTATGCCGATGGAGGAATATGGTAAAAAATTTCCGCATACCTGTCAGCTTGAAGATGTGGAGACCGGAAAAAACTATGCCATTGTCATCAGCACCAATGCCGGATTATGGCGATATATCGTGGGTGACACCATACAGTTTACATCTGTCAATCCTTTCAGGATAAAGGTTTCAGGCCGCTTAAAGCACTTCATCAATGCTTTTGGAGAAGAGGTGATCGTAGAAAATGCAGATCACGCTATTGCGTGTGCCTGTAAAATGACCAACGCTATTGTAAATGATTACACGGCCGCCCCGGTGTATTTTTCTGACAATGCCAATGGCTGCCACGAGTGGGCCATCGAATTTGACAAAAAACCGGATGATGAGGCCGAGTTTATTTTTGAACTGGATAAATGTCTGCAGTCGATCAACTCTGATTATGAGGCCAAGCGATATAAAGATATGGCACTGAGTATGCCCCGGTTGAATGTAATGCCGGCAGGCACTTTCAGCAACTGGCTAAAAAGCAAAGGCAAATTGGGCGGACAACATAAAGTACCACGCCTCAGCAATGACAGAAAGACTTTGGAGGAAATTTTACAGTTTGAAAACTTGAAAGTTGAAGGGTTTCAGGTTTAAAAGTTACAAGTTTCAGGTTTAAAAGTTACAGGTTTCAGGTTTGAAGGTTACAGAGTTAGTCCGCAGTTGTGGATTATCAAGTTTCCCGGTGAGTGGTGGTGGTATTTGGTAAACAGTTCAAATGCAGAGTGAAACTATTTAAGACTCATATTGTGAGGGTTCCCTACTCAAAACATTTTAACCTGCAACCTTAAAACCTTTAACAAATCTCATATATTTGCACCCATGTCATCGCTCCATATTTACAATTCACTTACCAGACAAAAAGAAAAATTTGAACCTGTTAATCCACCTCATGTAGGCCTCTACGTTTGTGGCCCTACCGTATACAGCGATGCACATATCGGCAATGTGCGTACTTTTTCATCATTCGATATGATATACCGGTATTTGCGTTACAGCGGCTACAAAGTGCGTTATGTGCGTAATATCACCGATGCCGGACATCTGACCAATGAAAGAGGTGAAGGGGTCAACAGAATGGAGTCACAGGCTAAACTGGAAAGTCTGGAGCCGATGGAGATCGTGCAGAAATACACCGTTGGTTTTCATCATGTCATGGAATTGTTTAATACGTTTCCACCAACCATCGAACCGACTGCAACCGGACATCTCATTGAGCAAATTGAACTGATTGAAAACCTGATTGAAAATGGCTTTGCGTATGAAGTGGGTGGTTCGGTGTATTTTGATGTTAAAAAATACAATGAAACTTATAATTATGGTGCGCTTTCAGGCCGGAATATCGACGAACTGATCGCAGGTTATCGTGATCTGGATGGTCAGGATGAAAAAAGGAATTCAATCGATTTTGCTTTATGGAAAAAAGCAAGTCCTGAACATATCATGCAATGGCGTTCACCCTGGGGGATGGGTTTTCCGGGCTGGCATTTAGAGTGCTCTGCCATGAGCACCAAATATCTGGGCCACGAATTTGATATACACGGTGGCGGTATGGACCTGAAATTTCCGCATCATGAATGTGAAATTGCGCAGAACAATGGCAGCACCGGTCATGGTGGTGCAAAATACTGGCTGCATACGAATATGCTGAATTTCAACGGGCAAAAAATGAGTAAATCGCTGGGGAATTCTATATTGCCTATGCAATTTATCACAGGCGATCATCCCCTGCTCGACAAGGCCTACTCACCCATGACGGTAAAGTTTTTATTTTTACAGTCGCATTACTCTTCCGAACTCGATATCAATATCAAAGGTTTGCAGGATGCCGAAAAAGGACTGAAGAGACTGATGGATGCATTGAAGGAGATATCAAATCCAAAATACCACATTGCAAACGTTGCCACTACGGCATTGACCGAAATTGAAGAACAACTCAGCAGACTTTGCGGGGAATGTAAAACCAACATGGATGATGATTTTAATACTGCTAAAACCATTGCCTGCCTGTTTGAATTGTCGACGATCGTGAATAGCCTGAAAGCAGGCATCATCAAACCGGAACAGTTAAGTTCAGATTCAATTTCGATGTTGCAGAAAACCCTGAACGATTATCTGACAGATGTTTTTGGACTGCAGGAAGATAACGAAAACAACAATGCCAAACTCGATGAAGTGATGCAGGTATTGATCAATATTCGGAAGGAAGCGAAAGTAAAAAAAGATTTTGCTACCAGTGATAAAATCAGAAATGAATTACTCGAAAAAGGTGTACAGTTGAAGGATGAAAAAGACGGAAGTGTAAGTTGGAGTATCTGATTAATGCGATGTGAGCCGTAAAATTGATGATTTGATGTCCGCAGTGCCGGATGCCTATTTTCTCCTGAGAACCATCACCAACTCCTCATCATGATACAAATAGAGATCACGGCTACGGGATTTGAAATTATTGACAAGTGCCATATTTTTAGCAAACTGCCTTTCAAGTGTACTGATCCTGGCTGAACAGTACATTTCTGTAGTAATTAATTGCAGGGGCTCGATCACGTTACCGATAGCCGAAAAATCGCCGCTAATAGTATTACATCCCAGATAACACTGAATTGTTTCACGACTTTGATCAAGTTTGATTTTAGTCTTACTCCCGGCGACTGTTACTAATTTCTGATTCACTTTGTGTTTTACAAGCATATAAGTGCCTGTTATCGGAGCTACAGGAGCAACTCTCTTGGCGAAAGTGGTGAATGATAACAAGCAGAGTAATAATAGGATGGATTGCTTCATTTGTAAGATTTAGGTGTCAAAGATATTATCAAATTGCTATTTACCAACAACTAACAACTAATTAGAACTTTCTATAATATAATAAAGTACCTTTGCACACTTTTTTACAAGGAAATCAATTTTATGAATATAAGAAACATCGCAATTATTGCACACGTTGATCATGGTAAAACTACTTTGGTGGACAAAATTTTACATCAAACCAATGTGTTTCGCGAAAACCAGGAAACCGGTGACCTGATCATGGATAACAATGATCTGGAACGTGAGCGCGGGATTACCATTTTATCAAAAAATGTTTCTGTACTGTACAAAGACACTAAGATCAATGTGATCGATACCCCTGGTCACGCCGACTTTGGCGGTGAAGTAGAACGTGTATTGAAAATGGCTGATGGTGTGCTGTTGCTCGTAGATGCCTTTGAAGGGCCTATGCCGCAAACCCGTTTTGTGTTACAGAAAGCATTACAACTCAATCTGAAACCGATCGTGATCATCAATAAGGTAGATAAACCCAACTGCCGTCCGGATGAAGTGCATGATGCGGTTTTTGAATTATTTTTCAATCTGGATGCCACCGAAGAACAACTAAATTTTACAACCTATTATGGTTCAGGTAAAAATGGCTGGTTCAATTCTGAAAATTCACAGTGTGACGATATCACCCCATTGCTGGACGGTATCATTGAACATGTACCTGCTCCGAAAGTTTCCGAAGGTCCTTTGCAATTGCAAATTACCTCATTGGATTACTCTTCCTTTCTGGGTCGTATCGCTGTAGGCCGTGTGGCCCGTGGCAAAATCACAGAAGGTGAAAATATCATGCTGATGCAGGCTGACGGCACCAACAAAAGAAATAAAGTAAAAGAATTATACATCTTTGAATCCCTGGGCAAAAAAAGGGTTGCTGAAGTAGTGGCCGGTGACATTTGCGCCGTGGTGGGACTGGACGGTTTTAATATCGGTGACACCATCGCTGATATTGAAAATCCGGAAGCACTACCGATCATACCGGTAGATGAACCTACGATGAATATGACTTTCAGTATCAACAACTCCCCTTTCTTTGGGAAAGACGGAAAATTTGTTACGAGTCGTCATCTGAGAGACCGTCTTACCAAAGAACTTGAAAAAAATCTGGCACTGCGTGTAGAAGATACCGACAAAGGAGATACCTATCTGGTATTTGGCAGAGGTATTTTACACCTGGGTGTATTGATCGAAACCATGCGTCGTGAAGGTTATGAACTGACAGTAGGACAACCGCAGGTTATTGTAAAGAGTATTGACGGGGTGCGTAGTGAACCTTTTGAAACACTGGTGATAGACGTTCCACAGGAACTGGCCAGTAAAGCGATCGATCTGGTGAGCCGACGCAAAGGCGAAATGATGGTGATGGAAACCAAAGGTGATATGCAGCATCTGGAGTTTGACATTCCTTCACGTGGCCTGATCGGCTTGCGTACGCAAATGCTGACCAATACACAAGGTGAAGCTGTGATGGCTCACCGTTTCCGCGAATACAAACCGTGGAAAGGACCAATTCCCGGTCGTAGCAATGGTGTACTGATCTCAAAATTCAATGGATCTACTACTGGCTATTCGATCGACAAATTACAGGACAGAGGTAGTTTCTTTGTA
>JADYYU010000293.1 GCA_020853515.1 Chitinophagaceae bacterium
CTTCCAGTAAAGTGAACCCCTGCAAATTCAGGATGCGAAAAGCAAACTTCACCCACTACCGGTCCGCTCACGTACACGAGATTGATCACACCGTCAGGTAAGCCGGCCTCCTGCAATATTTTCATAAATAGCTGTGCAGAATAGATCTGTGTATTGGCCGGTTTCCAAACTACTACATTGCCGCACATAGCCGCAGATGTAGGCAGGTTACCACCGATAGCCGTAAAATTAAACGGTGTCACAGCCAGTACAAATCCTTCAAGGGCGCGGTATTCAACCCTGTTGTACATACCTGCTCCTGATACCGGTTGCTGACTGTAAATATCACTGAGGAAATGCACATTGAAGCGTAAAAAATCAATGAGTTCGCAGGTGCTGTCAATTTCTGCCTGAAAGGCGTTTTTACTCTGACCCAGCATTGTGGCTGCCAGCATATCATATCGATATTTGGTAGCCAGCAGATCTGCAGCTTTCAGAAAAATACTGGCGCGTTGTACCCACGGTGTATGGGCCCATTGCTCACGTGCATTCAGCGAGGCCTTGATGGCATCTTTCATATGTCCGGCGTTGCCTTCATGAAAATGTCCAAGTATATGTTTTGTTTCATGAGGTGGTCTTATTTCGTTTTTCTTTCCCGTTCTCACTTCCTGTCCGCCAATATACATGGGGATGTCCAGTTTGGTTTTTTTAGCTTTGGCCAGGGCTGCTTTTAAGGCTGCTTTTTCTGCTGATTTGGGAGCAAACTGAAGTACAGTTTCGTTTTGTGGCTGCGGGAAATAGAAATATCCGTTACTCATACGTTGTATTTATTTTTTA
The DNA here is from genome assembly GCA_020853515.1 of Chitinophagaceae bacterium. GTDB lineage: Bacteria > Bacteroidota > Bacteroidia > Chitinophagales > Chitinophagaceae > OLB11. Next base: position 817 of record JADYYU010000293.1, read on the forward strand.
GGATGCAAATATATGACATGTGCGAGAGACTAAAAAAGATTCATGCAGGGACGATTTGCTTAAAGGATCAGAAATTGAATACAAGTCAGAAGTAGTAACTTTGAATAAATATATTTTGCAGCTACTCAATCAATACAGCATGAAGACATTCCCTTTTCTGTACGCACTCATTTTTTTATTTCAGTGGAGGGCAATTGCGCAGGATGGCCCGCCACTCAGAAGGGTGTTGGAGTTGAAAGTAAAGCCGGGAGCCGGAACGGATGGAGCGGGCGTGGTTTGGCATCCGGGACAGCGAAAATACTATGCAGCTATGGCAGGACAAGCAAATTTTCCGCTCACCGTTTATGATGAGAAGGGTATGCAGCTTACCGGTGATCGTTTGGTGACGATGACCAATTTGCGTGGGATGTGGTATAATCCGAATACCAAAACCATTCAAACCAATGGCTTTGCTACTTTTGGCTGGCGCGAATATGATCTGGACATTGACGGTATTCCCGAAGGGATCAAGATCATTCAGCAAGGGCAGCATCAGCCCGGTCTCGATCATGTTGGTACGTACAATCCTGTTGCTGATGTACTTTATTTTTTAGATACAGAAGAAGGGATGAGACTGGCGATATACAGTATGAAAACCGGAAATACCCGATACAATCTGACATTACATCTGCAAAAGGTGAGCGAACTCATCAGCGAAGAAGAAGAAGATACCGATGACGAATATAATCATACCAATGCATTGTTTACAGGCATTCAGAATATGGAGATCGCGCTGCTCAACATGACACAAAAGCGGATAGAATTTTATAATCTGAATGGTTTGATGACCGCAACCAGAGCGCTTCCGCCAGAGACGATACCTGAAGGAACTTTAAATTTTGCATATGCCAATGGCATCTTCTGGCTTTTTAATAAAGCACAGCGGCAGTGGGATGGGTACAAATAGACCGTTATAAGGCGGCGGATCCCAGTATTGCGGCATCATTTTCAGGCAATTGGGAATGCAAAATTTTTATTTTACCCTGATAAATCTTCAGCAGATTTTCTTCAAAATATTGTTGGGTGGGTTTCAAAATAAAATCACCGGCTTGTGCCAGTCCGCCAAATAAAATAATAGCTTCCGGACTGGTAATGGCCACCGCATCGGCCAGTGTCTGTCCAAGAATTTTACCAGTGAACTCAAATATTTCAAGCGCCAGCGCATCGCCCTGAAGAGCAGGTTCATAGAGTTGTTTTGAGTCTGTGATCACCAGCCCATTCAACATGCTATCTTTTTCATTCGAAGCGATCATTTCGTTGGCTGTTTTTACAATACCGGTACTGGAAGTGTAGGTTTCGAGACAACCTTTGCGTCCGCATCCGCACATACGGCCTTCCCTGACAGCGATCACATGACCCAGTTCGCCGGCAAAACCATCATGACCGTAGATAAGCTGTCCATTGGCAACAAAGCCGCTGCCCACACCGGTGCCCAGGGTAACCATGATAAAATCTTTCATACCGCGGGCAGCACCATACATCATTTCTCCCATAGCGGCTGCATTGGCATCATTGGTCACTTTTACCGGCAATTTAAATTGTTCTTCCATCATAGCTGCTAAAGGAATCACCCCTTTCCATTCAAGATTGGGAGCAAATTCAATGCAGCCTGTATAATAATTTCCGTTGGGTGCGCCAACACCGATCGTACTGATTTGCTGGTATTGTGCGGCCGGTATTTGCTGAAGAGCCGAATGATATAGGGCGTGTACAAATGCGGTAGCATCTGCATGACCTTTGCTGCTAACACTGCCGTGTGCTAATATCTGTCCTTCTTCATTTACCACGCCGTAAGCGGCCTTGGTTCCTCCGATATCAATGCCCAGCCTGAGTGTTTGTTTCATAATCGATGCCTTGTTTTAAAAGTAATTTACGCACATAGAAGCCGTACCATGCCAGAAACAGAAAGCACACCACCGCGATCCAGTATGAATTATGGATGCCGATGGATGGGGTATCTGTGAGCAGGCCCTGTACAATAGGTATAATGGCTCCGCCAAAAATCATCATGATCAGTAAAGATGAACCCTGATTGGTGTATTTGCCCAAACCGGCAATAGCCAGATTGAAAATGCAGGGCCACATAACGCTGCAAAAAAGACCTCCGCTCATAAATGAAAAAATCGCCACATCGCCGCTGCTGAAAATGCCGACGATCATCATGAGTGTGGCAAATAAGCCAAACAGGATAAGGGTTCGGGCGGGTTTTTCCTGTGCCATAAAATTGGCCGCGATAAATACCACGATCCAGATCGCATACATATACAAATCATTGATCTCGGTACCTCTGATATGATTAAAAAACAAGACCACTGCAAAAGCGATAAAAGGAACCAGTACCTGCAGTAGGATCTTGGTTTGTTTGCTTATATTAAAAACATTGATCGCACCGGTCCAGCGCCCTATCATCAGGCTGCCCCAGTAAAGCGATACAAAGGGGGCTGCAAAATTAGCGATCTGATCGTTGGGGATATTTTTGATAGAACCAATGAGGGCCGACAAGTTGCTGCCGATCGTCACTTCTAC
>JADYYU010000294.1 GCA_020853515.1 Chitinophagaceae bacterium
AATGTGACCTTACTGGTAGATGGCAAACCGTCTGCTATGTTTGGCAACGATGCCGCTACTGCCTTGCAGACCATCCCTGCTGCCAGTATCGAAAGCGTGGAAGTGATTACAAATCCATCTTCAAAATATGAGGCACAGGGTATGAACGGCATCATTAATATCATTCTAAAAAAAGACCGCAAAGCAGGCTTCAATGGCATGCTGAATGCCGGTATCGCTGCTCCCTTTAAAATAAACGGCGGACTTAACTTAAATGTAAAAAAAGGCAAATGGAATATTTTCCTGAACGCCAACGCCCGCACATCGCGCACCTGGGAGAAGACAAGCACACGGCGAGACAATTATGAAAATGATATTACCTACAGTTCATTTGCCTACAATAAAAGACGGCCGCTAAGTGGCTTTGCCAATTTGGGTGCAGATTATAGCTTTAACGATAAAAATAAAGTCACCCTGACCCAGAGCATCTTTAATGCAAACATGCGGGGTGATGTCACAACCGACATTGAAAACCAGCATAGTTACCAGACTACCCTGTCGCGGCAGCGCCGTATGAATATATACACCGGCCAACCCCTGAGTGCTACTACCAACCTGCAATATAAACACGTGTTTACAAACCCGAAAGAAGAATTGAACGTGGAACTTAATTATAGCCGTTCACGCTATAAGAGAAGCAGCGCGTTTACCACCGAACTCTTTGACTCACTTGATAATCTGACCAATCGGTACACCCAAAAAAATCCGATCGAGGGTGGCAATTGGAATGGAACGGTACAAATAGACTATACGAAGCCGGTGGGGAAAAACAGCCGGATCGAATTAGGAGAAAGGACTTACTATCAGGGTTTTAAATCAGAAAATCATCCCACTATTCAGTTTCAGAATCAGGCAGAACAGGAAGAAGTTCTATTGAAAAATCATTTTTTGTTTACACAACAAGTGCATGGCGTTTATGCCAACTACGGGGCACAATTTAAAAAAACGGGGATTCAGGCAGGCTTGCGGGGTGAGTATTTTGCGTACGAAGGTACCATTTATCAATACAATGCAAATGTCAAAAACAGTTATGCCAGTTTGTTTCCAACCTTTTTTCTTAGTCAGAAAATCACCAAAACAACCGATATTAATTTAAACTACGCGCGCAGGGTAAACCGGCCTAATTTTTACCAGATCATTCCTTATTTAGATGTGTCAAATCCACAGGATACCACGCAGGGCAATCCGGCCTTAAAGCCAGAGTTTATTCATGCTATAGAAATGAGTTACAGCAATCAATATGAAAAAAGCAATACTTTTATCGGTAGTGTTTATTATCAGTACACAAATAATTTAATACAGCGGTATAAGCGCTTTAATGCAGACGGCACTACATACTCGCAAAACCGGAATCTGGCAACCGGCATTACCTATGGCATTGAACTTACCAATAAAATGAATCTGCTTTCGTGGTGGGATGCTACCCTGAATGTAAACCTGTTCAGAAATGAAATTAACGGAGCCAACATTGATGCCACCACAATCAGGAACGGTTTTGGCGGCTTTGGCAAACTCACTACCAACGCAAAATTCAAACACGGATTCAGTACTCAGATAACGGCCAACTACTTTGCAACGACAGTAGTTGCGCAGGGCGAAGTGAGACCCTACGGCAATATTGACCTGGCATTTAAGAAGTCATTTTTCAGTAATATGGCTACCCTAACCCTGAATATTAATGACCTGCTGAACACACAGCAAACGAACACCGTCTACAATTTGTATCCGTATTACAATCAGTCGGTTCTGCGAAAAAATCAGACCCGTAGCATTGGGCTAAACCTGCAAATAAAATTTGCGGACAGAAAACAACTCAAAAGTATGGAAGCAGGCAAAAAACCGATGCCAGCAAAAAATGAAGGCAAACAGGGCAAAGCCAAAGAATCGAAAAACAGGGACGAGAACCTGAAAAAAGATGAAGGCGGTGATGATAACGGCGGCGGTAACAGGGGAAATGAAAACAGCAAATAACATGTATTGCAGAAACTTTGCTTATATGCCACACAAAATTTTCTTCGCTGCTTTTGTATTGTTGTCATGCCTTTTGTGCGCAGATGTACATGCGCAGCAATTTAAATTAAGTGGCAAGGTAACTGATGCGCAACTGGAACCTCTCAGCTTTGTAACTGTGCAAATAAAAGGATTGCAGATCGGCACACGTACTGACGAAAAAGGTCATTACGAATTTCAGTTGGAAGAAGGCGAATATGAAATTGTTTTCTCTTTACTTGGTTATAAAAAGCAGTCTATTAAATTTATTCATAAAAAAAATGGAGATCCCCAAAACGTTATTTTAGCTTCTGATGCCAATAATTTGAATGAGATCAGGTTTGTTGCTTTTAAGAAAGATAAATCGGAGGAGATCGTCAGAAACGTCATCAGAAGAAAGGACAGTATTCAGCAGGCAGCACGCACGTATAGCACCAATGTTTATATCAGGGCCACCGAGGAAAACGAATTTACCTTAAGCAAAAAGAAAAGGGAAAAATTATCAGATTCAGCTCTGGCTGTGCTTGAAAGTAAGTTGCCGCAAATGAACATGAGTGAGGTGTCTATCAAACTTGATTATGCCTATCCAAACAAAGTTAAAGAAATCAGGCAAGGAGTAAAAAACAGAGGCAATACAGACAATTTATTTTACCTCAGAACGACAGATGGTGACTTCAGTTTATACAATAACCTCATTAAAATTCCGGCATTATCTGTTACGCCCATGCTGTCGCCGGTAAGTTACAGTGGCCTTGTAGCCTACAAATTCAAAACGCTTTCCATACTCAAAAAAAATAATTACACCGGTTATACCATCGGCTTTACACCAACCAAAATGGGAAATGCACTGATAGAAGGAGAAATGCAGATCGTTGATAGCAGTTGGACCATCATACAGACACGTTTTACATTTCCAAAGTACCACATGCCCGAGTACGACTATTTTGAGGCCGTGATCAAAAATGAATTTGTAGATGACAAAGCCTGGCTGCCTGTGCGGCAGGAATTTAATTACCTGACCAAAAATGGCAAAAATAAATCATCAGGCCGAACGGTGGCCGTTTACGATGATTACAAAATTGATACGAGTTTCGGTAAAAAATATTTCAATAATGAGGTGAGTATGACCAAGCTCGAAGCCTATAAAAAAGACAGCAATTTCTGGAATGAGGCGCGTAAAGAACCTCTGACAGAAAATGAAGTGAAATTTATTATTAAAAGCGACAGTATTTACCGTGCCACCAATTCAAAAGAATATCTTGACTCCATCGACAGAAGACGTAATAAAATAACCATCCTGCGGGTGCTGTTTTTGGGTGTCGAAAATTACAACCGCAAGAAAGAGAGAACTCTCGCCTTTGCGCCCCTGATTTCTTCTTACAGGCCCCTATTGCCCGGTGGCGCCCGGGTAGGTACGGCCGTTGGTTATTATAAAATTTTTGAAAATAAAACCAGTGTGAATGTAAATGTCGACGCAACCTATGGCATTCTTAACCGCGATATCATGGGTACCGTGCAATGGCAGCATATTTACAACCCTTTTTCGCAAGGTTATTATACGGTGAATGCGGGCAAAACCTTTGATCTGGTGTTTAGCGGCGATGCTTGGGTTAATCTGTTCAGGCGCAGTAATATTTATTTGAAAAAAACAGTAGAAATTGAACATGGACTCGAGCTCATGAACGGACTGGTATTGCGCAATACCGTCGAGTTTGCGCGCAGGCAATCGATTAACGAGCTAAACCTCAGCAGAAAATATGATTCGCTTTTAAAATTTAATAATGAACCCATTGACTTTGATGCCTACAATGCCTTTTATGCAAGCATAAAACTGGAA
>JADYYU010000295.1 GCA_020853515.1 Chitinophagaceae bacterium
CCACCTTCTACCAGATGCGTTGCGAACGAATGTCTTAGGGTATGCGGATGCACATTTTTTGTGATCCCGGCTTTTGTGGTAAGTTCCTTAATAATATAAAAGATCATTACCCGTGATAATTTTGATCCTCTTTTATTCAGAAACAGGAAGTCTTCATTGTTTTTTTTGGGTGTGTTATGCACACGGATATGGTTTTTGTAGATCTCAATATATTTGAGGGCAGAAGCGCCGATGGGTATCAGTCTTTCTTTATTGCCTTTGCCCACCACGCGTATGAATTCAACATCAGTATAAATGTTTGAAATTTTTAGCTCTGTCAGTTCGCTAACCCGCAATCCGCAACCATACATCGTTTCGATAATAGCTTTGTTACGCGTGCCTTCCGGCGTACTCACATCAATGGTGTCGAGTAGTAAATTGATTTCCGCCACGCTTAGCACGTCCGGTAACTTTCTGCCCGATTTTGGCGACTCGAGCAGTTCAGTCGGATTGACACGAATCATATCTTCAAGCAATAAGTACTTGAAAAAAGATTTGACCCCCGAAATTATTCTCGATTGTGATGTTGCACTTAAGCCCAGTCCGTGATTGTTTTGTACGAATTTTTTCAGCAGCTTCAAATCGACCTTTTCTAACTCTACCGGTTGCGGCTGCAATTCTATAAATTGTAACAACAGGCTTACGTCATGCACATAAGCTGAAACAGAATTTTCACTCAGCGATTTTTCGAGCCGTAAAAAGGCCTTAAATCCTTTTATATAGAAGTCGGATTTCAATACAGTTCTTTATGTGTCAAAGTTGCAATTTATAATGCGAAAATTAAAATATATTCCTTGCGGCCTTTCATAGAAAAAAAATGGATCACCGGAAGAATATTCATTGTAATTTTGAGGGAATCATTATCTCATGAAAGTCAGCATTATTAACGGACCAAATTTGAATCTGATCGGTACACGCGAACCGGAAATTTACGGACATGAATCGCTCACTGATTATTTACTGTTGATGTCAAAGAAATATCCGGGCATCCGGTTTACCATTTTTCAAAATAATATTGAAGGTGAAATTATTAATGAAATACAGCGATGCTCAGACGCTGATGCCATTATTATCAATGCAGGTGCTTACACGCATACATCAATTGCCATTGCCGATGCATTGAGAGCCGTGGCATGCAAAAAAATTATAGAAGTGCATATCTCGAATGTGTATGCCCGTGAGCATTATCGCCGCGAGTCATTGATCGCAGGTGTTTGTATGGGAAGTATCTGCGGATTTGGATTAAAAAGCTATGACCTGGCGGTGATGAGCTTACTTAGTTAATATCAGTGGGGATGTGGTAATGGTATTGCTTACATTGCCCGCCTCATCTTTCATATATATATCCCAGGTCAGTGTATCACTTTCTATATGCAGTGAGTCGGACCTTAATAATAAAAAAGCGGCTTCATAATCGATTTGCATCACACCGGCGAGTCCTTTGTCAGGGTTAAACTTATCGGGGATATCCGGAATCGTGTAAGGTAACCATTGGGTATCTCTGCTGTCTTTCAAAAATAAATTATTGGTGCCGAAACCAATATTGCCATCGCCGTCCTCAAACAAAAAAGTGATCAGCAGGGTAGTGCCGCTACCGGCCTGTACAGAGTTTTGACTGAGCTTGCTGAAAGTGATTTTGGGCACATTGGCGTATTTGTGTTTTTTGTTGCACGATACCGCTATAAGACTTATTATTGCAATGATGAACAGGTTACGCATACTACAAAGTTAAGGAATTTAATATGATCACAACGCAAATTGCTGACAAGATATTTCATTTGAATCCGGATAATTTTGTTAATACCGCCCTGCAATATTACAGGCATCAGAGCACGAACAGTCCTTTTTACCGGCAGTATCTGGAAATTATTTCAGCGCATAGGGTGTCCGTGGAATCCCTCGCCCAGATCCCGTTTTTGCCAATACAGTTTTTTAAAACTCATCATATCGTGACAGAGCAAGTTGCCTTGCATCAGGATGCAAAGCACCTGCATTTTGAAAGCAGCGGCACTACCGGACTGGTCAGCAGCCACCATGAAGTGCCCGATTCGGTTTTATACGAAAAATCATTCGGAGCTGCGTTTGATCTTTTTTATGGCAATGTGAGCGAATATTGTATTTGCGCTTTGTTACCTTCCTATCTTGAGCGGGGGCATTCGTCGCTGGTTTATATGTGTGACCAGTTTATAAAAAAAAGCGGGCATCCTGGCAGTAATTTTTATTTATACGATCTTAAGGAATTATACAATTGCTTGCAAGCTATGGAAGCAGCCGCCCAAAAAACGCTCCTCATCGGCGTCACGTATGCCTTGCTTGATTTTGCTGAAGCCTATCCGGTCAGGCTGCAGCATACGCTTGTGATGGAAACCGGAGGTATGAAAGGCCGCCGTCAGGAAATGATTCGCGAAGAAGTGCACGCCGTTTTGCGTGAGCAATTCAGCGTTCCGGCCGTTCATGCTGAATATGGAATGACAGAATTGCTTTCGCAGGCTTACTCAACAGGCGATGGCTTGTTTAAATGTCCGCCCTGGATGAAGGTTCTGGTGCGCGATGTGAACGATCCTTTTCAAATTTCAGAAACGGGTCGTGGCGTGCTGAATATCATCGACCTGGCCAACATTCATTCCTGCTGTTTTATTGCCACAGACGATTTGGGTGAGGTGATGCCCGATGGTTCTTTTACTGTAAGTGGGCGACTTGATCTGAGCGATTTGCGGGGATGCAGTTTGATGTATGAAAGCTAAAACAGGGTATTCAGGTCACCTTTCCATCTTGAGATAAGGTTCAGATGTTTGTATGTTTTTTCCGTAGCTTCCCTACCGCGTGGTGTGCGTATAATATATCCTTCCTGAATTAGAAAGGGTTCGTAAACTTCTTCAATAGTGCCGCTTTCCTCGCCCACTGCGGTGGCAATATTGCCTATACCAACAGGTCCTCCCTTGAATTTATCTATGAGGGTAAATAGTATTTTATTATCCATTTCATCAAGGCCGTTGGCATCTACTTTCAGGGCTTTCAGACCATGCTCGGCTATACCCATATCTATAATGCCGTTGCCAAGTATCTGGGCAAAATCGCGCATCCGGCGCAGCAAACCGTTGGCGATACGGGGTGTGCCCCTGCTTCTGCGCGCAACTTCCCTGCATGCATCAGAGGTGATTTTAACACCCAGCAGCGAAGCACTGCGCCACACAATTTTTTCCAGTACATCGAGTTGATAATAATTCAGACGCGATTTAATGCCAAAGCGTGAAAGTAAAGGGGATGTCAGCAATCCTGATCGGGTAGTGGCGCCCACCAGGGTAAAAGGATTTAAGGTGATTTGTATGCTTCTGGCATTGGGACCACTATCTATCATGATGTCGATTTTATAATCTTCCATCGCAGCATATAAATATTCTTCTACCACATTGCTCAGGCGGTGTATTTCGTCAATAAACAGTACATCACGATGTTCGAGCCCGGTAAGTAAACCCGCAAGGTCGGCCGGTTTTTCTATTACGGGTCCGCTTGTTTCTTTTATATTGACTCCAAGTTCATTCGCTACAATTCTCGATAAGGTTGTTTTTCCCAGGCCCGGCGGACCATGAAAAAGCACATGGTCTAATGCTTCTCCCCGCTGATTGGCAGCCCTGATAAAGATGCTTAAATTTTCGATGAGTTCCTGCTGACCGGAAAAGTCATCAATAGAAGCCGGTCTGATACTGTTTTCGTATTCCTTGTCTGACCCGGTGTGACTGCCTTCTGCGTTTAAATTTGGATTCTGCATCTTGATGTGGTAAAATTAAACTATTTTTTTGACAGTCATATGAATTCGAATCATACCTGCTATAAAACAGTTATGACCGGTGAAAGGGTTAATCTGAAATGTGATCAGGCATAAATTTTTTCTACCAGATCGCCATACTTTTCCATGATTTTTTTGCGTTTGAGTTTCATCGTCGCCGTTAATTCGCCACCATCAATGGTCCATTCTGTA